>JACQCN010000285.1 GCA_016201575.1 Candidatus Rokuibacteriota bacterium
CGTCACCGCGGTGGACAAGGACGAGGCCAAGATCGCCGTTCTCCAGAAGGGGAAGGTCCCGATCTACGAGCCGGGGCTCGAGGAGATGGTGGCGCGGAACGCCGCCGACCACCGCCTGGCCTTCACCACCGACCTCACCTTCGCCGTCCGCCGCTCGGAGATCGTCTTCATCGCGGTCGGCACGCCCTCGAAGGCGGACGGCGAGACCGACCTGAGCGCGGTGGAGGCGGTGGCCAAGGGGATCGGGCGCGCGCTCGAGCACTACACCGTCGTCGTCAACAAGTCTACGGTGCCGGTGGGCACGGGCGAGTTCGTCCGCGACGTGATCGCCCGGCACCAGGTCAAGCCCGTGCCCTTCGACGTGGTCTCCAACCCCGAGTTCCTGCGGGAGGGGTCGGCCATCGAGGACACGCGGCGCCCCGACCGCATCGTGATCGGCGCGCCCCATGATCATCACCGACGTGCCGTCCGCCGAGATGATCAAGTACGCGTCCAACGCGTTCCTCGCCTCCAAGATCTCGTTCATCAACAGCATCGCCAACATCTGCGACCTGGCCGGCGCCGACGTCACCCAGGTGATGAAGGGGATCGGCCTCGACTCCCGCATCGGCCCCGCGTTCCTCCAGGCCGGCCTCGGGTACGGCGGCTCCTGCTTCCCCAAGGACACCGACTCGCTCATCCACACGGCCACCAGCCTCGGCTACGACTTCAAGTTCCTGCGGGCCATGGTGGAGGTGAACCGCGACCGCGCGAGCCAGTTCGTGGAGAAGATCCGCAAGACGCTCGGACCGCTCGACGACAAGGTGATCGGGGTCCTCGGGCTCGCCTTCAAGCCGAACACCGACGACATGCGCGAGGCCAAGAGCGTCGAGGTGATCGGCCTCCTCCTCGCCGCCGGCGCCACCGTCCGGGCCTACGACCCCGTGGCCATCGACAACGCCCGCGCCATCCTGCCCCGGGCGGTCTTCTACTGCGCCTCGCCCTACGAGGCAGCCGAGGGCGCCGACGCCGTGGCGCTGGTCACGGAGTGGAACGAGTTCAAGTTCATCAACCTGGAACGCCTGCGCTCCGTCATGCGCGGGGCCGTGGTCTTCGACGGCCGCAACCTGTGGGAGCCCGAGCGCATGCGGCGCCTGAAGTTCGAGTACCACTCGATCGGGCGGAAGCCGGTCATCCCCTCGTAGTCTCCCCGATGCGCATCCTCGTCGCCGGCGCCGCGGGCTTCATCGGCTCTCACCTGTGCGAGTCCCTGCTCGCCCGGGGCCACGAGGTCGTCGGCATGGACAACCTCCTCACCGGTGCCCTGGACAACGTCGAGCCCTTTCTGGCCGCGCCGGGGTTCTCTTTCGTCCGTCACGACGTGACGGAGTTCATCGCCCTGGAGGGCCCCCTCGACTGGGTCCTGCACTTCGCGAGCCCGGCCTCGCCGCACGACTACCTGGAGATGCCGATCCAGACGCTCAAGGTCGGCGCCCTCGGCACCCACAAGGCGCTCGGCCTGGCCAAGACCAAGGGGGCGCGGTTCCTCCTGGCCTCCACCTCGGAGGTGTACGGCGACCCGCTCGTCCACCCCCAGCGCGAGGACTACTGGGGCAACGTGAACCCGATCGGGCCGCGCGGCGTCTACGACGAGGCCAAGCGCTTCGCCGAGGCGATGACGATGGCCTACCATCGCTACCACGGCGTCGACACCCGCATCGTCCGCATCTTCAACACCTACGGCGAGCGCATGCGCCGACACGACGGGCGCGCGATCCCGGCGTTCATGACCCAGGCGCTCACCGGCGAGCCGCTCACGGTCTACGGGGACGGCTCCCAGACGCGCTCTTTCCAGTACATCTCCGACCTCGTCGAGGGGATCTGGCGCCTCATGGAGTCCCGCGTGACCGATCCCGTCAACATCGGCAACCCCCACGAGATGACGCTGCTCGAGCTGGCCAAGAAGATCCTGCGGCTGAGCGGCTCGGCGAGCGAGATCGTGTTCGAGCCGCTGCCGGTGGACGACCCGAAGGTCCGCCAGCCCGACATCACGCGGGCGCGCTCGCTGCTCGGCTGGGAGCCGCGGGTCGACGTCGAGGAGGGCCTGCGCCGCACCCTCGCCTGGTTCCGCGCCCGCCTCGCCCGGTCATGAACATTCTCGTGAGCGGCGGGTCGGGCTTCATCGGCTCCCACGTCGTCGACCGGCTGATCGCGGCCGGGCATCGCGTCGACATCGTCGACAACCTGAGCACCGGCCGGCGCGCGCTGACCCACCCCGAGGCCCGGCTGCACGTCGCCGACATCCGGAGCGCGCGCCTGGCCGCGGTCTTCGCCGAGGCCCGGCCGGAGGTCGTGGTGCACCTGGCGGCCCAGGCCGACGTCCGCCGCTCCGTGGCCGACCCCGTGTTCGACGCGAGCGTGAACGTGATCGGCACGCTGGCCGTCCTCGAGCACGCGCGGCGCGCGGGCGTGCCACGGTTCGTCTTCTCCTCCAGCGGTGGCGCGGTCTACGGGGACTGTGAGACGATTCCGACCCCAGAGACACAGCCGGAGCACCCGGCGTCGCCCTACGGCGTGGCCAAGCTGGCCGCCGAGCACTACCTGGCCGCCTGGGCGGCGCTGACCGGCGCGACGTCCCTGGCGCTCCGCTACGCGAACGTGTACGGCCCGCGCCAGAACCCGCGCGGCGAGGCGGGCGTGATCGCGATCTTCGCGGACCGCCTGCTCTCCGGGCAGCCGTGCGTCGTCAACGGCGACGGCGAGCAGACGCGCGACTACGTGTACGTCGAGGACGTGGCGGAGGCGACGGCGCTGGCGGTGGGCGCGCCCCAGGCGACCGGCGCGGTCAACATCGGAACGGGCGTCGAGACGACCGTGAACGACCTGTACCGCCGGCTGACCGCCGCCGGCGGCGGCGCGGCTCCGGCCCGGCACGGCCCGGCCAAGGCCGGCGAGCAGCGGCGGAGCGCGCTCGACACCACCCTCGCGAAGCGGCTCCTCGGCTGGACCCCCCGGGTGGCGCTGGACGAGGGGCTCCACCGTACCATTGAACACTTCAAAAAGGAGACCACGCGAT
>JACQCN010000023.1 GCA_016201575.1 Candidatus Rokuibacteriota bacterium
CGATGATGACGCTCTTCCCCGCCCTGATCCTGCTCGCCGATCGCCGGCGCGCCCGGCGCCAGCCGGGTCCGGTCCCGCGGGCGATCCGGCTCGAGCGGATTCGCGTCCCGTTCATCGAGCGCCTCACCGGCTATCCGAAGACCGTGATGACGATGGCGGCGATCGTGACCGTGCTCTCCTTGCTCGCGATGCGGAGCATGTACTTCGACTACAACTTGTTGAACCTCCAGGCGCCCGGGACGGAATCGGTGATCTGGGAGAAGCGCATCCTGACGGCGGGGCGCTCCGGGTTCAGCGCACTGGCCAGCGCCGGATCGCTCGCGGACCTGCGCGAGAAGGCGGCCGCATTCGACCGCCTCCCGTCCGTCTCGGACGTGGACTCCGCGCTCCTCCTCATTCCGTCCGATCAGGAGGCCAAGCTGAAGATCATCCGCGACTTCGCGCCGATCGTGGCGCCGGTCCGGGTCGGCGCGCCGGAGCCGATCGACATCGACCGGCTCATCAAGGCGCTCGAGCGCCTCAAGCGCCGCTTTGATATCGCCGCGGCCGAAGCGGCGGGCGGCGCCGATCGCGACAAGGTCGTCACGGCCCGAGACCAGGTGGCGGCGCTCATCGCCAGGCTCAAGCGGACCGACCCTGAGGTATCGGAGCCCGCGCTCACTCACCTGCAGTACCAGATCTATCGGGACTTCGAGAAGAACTTCCACAGCCTCCAACGAAACCTCCATCCCCGCCCGGTCAGGGTGGCCGACGTGCCGGATGAGCTCCGGCGGAAGTTCATCGGCCGGAGCGGTCACTTCTTGTTGCAGATCCACCCCGGGGTGGATGTCTGGGACCGGGCCGGCGCCGAGCGCTTCGTGACGGAGCTGCGGAGCGTCGATCCGGAGGTGACCGGCTCGCCGATCATCACCTTCGAGGCGATCCGGTACATGGAGAAGGCGTACAAGCAGGGCACGGTCTACGCCTTCATTCTGGTCGGCCTGCTGAGCGCGCTGCTCATCCGGCGCCGGCGGGAGACGGCGCTCGCGATGCTGCCGCTCGGCCTCGGGACGCTGTGGACGTTTGGACTCATGGAGGCGTTCAAGCAGCCGTTCAACCTCGGGAACGTGTTCGGGCTCCCGCTGATCATCGGCGCCGGCGCCGAGTTCGGCCTCAACGTCGTGCTCCGGTACCTGGAAGGCCGCGAGTACGGCGGGCCGCTGATCGCCCGCAGCACCGTCATGGCGGTCCTCATCAACGGGCTCACGACGGTGGTCGGCTTCGGCAGCCTCATGATCGCCGACCACCGCGGGATTTTCGGGCTCGGCCTGGTCCTGACGCTCGGGATGATCGCGACGTTGAGCGCCGCGCTGATCGTCCTGCCGGTCATGCTGCGGTGGAGCCAACCGCCCTCACCGCCGAATCCGTCGCTGGTGGCGGTAGCACCCTTCGACTCGACGGGCACCAAGAGCGAACCCTAGACTGGCGCCGGGAGAGGTCGGCCCGGAATTGGTATGGGCCCGTGTGTCGGCTGACGCCGGTCCCCATCAACTCTTGCCTTCATGCCATTGCCAACAGACAGGAGCGACGCTGGGAGGGTCGGGCTGCGCCGCTCGCTCCCAACCCCACCGGCGTCCTGAGTCAGCCGTCCCACACGGCCAGCCCTTCGCCGGGCGCGGAGACAGTGGCGGGAATCTCGACCTCCCGCACCGCGCGGGCGAGCCGATAGCCCCCGCGCTCGCCGGCGAGGACTCCAGGCGACACTAGCCGCGGGGGGTCCTCCGGTCCAGGGCTTGGTGGCGGTGACGGAGGCTGGCGATCTTCGACCGGGCGGGGAGACGCTTGATCCGCGCCTCGAGGGCGAGCGCGGCGCGGCGCGACGCGCACGCGCGGACGGCCCGCAGGCGGACGGGCGGGAAGGCCCGCGTGAAGCGGCCGCCCCGCCCCGCCGCGTGGGCGGCGAGCCGGCGGGGGAGATCCAAGGTCGCCCCGGTATAGAGCCGGCCGCCCCGACACTCGAGGACGTAGACCCACCACATGCCTGGGCGCACCGTATACTGTTCGCCGCCACATCAGGAAGAAAACAGGCCGGACGGCGGGCCGGCCGGGAGGCTCACGATGCCGATCAGCATCACGCGCGTGTACACCCGCACGGGCGACAAGGGGACGACCGCCCTCGTCGGCGGCAAGCGCGTGCCCAAGGACTCGCCGCGGATCGAGGCCTACGGAACGGTCGACGAGCTGAACTCGGTGCTGGGCCTCGCCCGCGTCTTCAACGAGGAGCGCTTGGCCGAGGGGGAGAAGCACCGCTGGCTCGACGAGGTCTTCCGCCGCCTCCAGAACCAGCTCTTCGACCTCGGGAGCGAGCTGGCCACCCCCGAGGACGCGGTCTACGAGGGCATGCACCGCATCGGGGACGCCGAGGTCAAGCAGCTCGAGGAGCTGATGGACCACTGCCAGAAGGATCTCGCGCCGCTGAAGTCCTTCGTGCTGCCGGGCGGGGGACGGATCGGCGGGTTCTTGCACCAGTGCCGCACGGTCTGCCGCCGGGCGGAGCGCGAGATCCTCGCGCTCTCGCGGGTGGAGCCGATCGGGGAGGCGCCGCTCCGGTACATCAACCGGCTCAGCGACTGCTTCTTCGTCCTGTCGCGCTGGGTGGGCAAGCACCTCGGGGAGAGCGAGTACCTGTGGGAGCGGGGCCTGCAGGACCACGAGCGCCGGAAGAAGAAGTCGTGAGCCGCCCCGCTTGCCATCGCTCGCGTTGGCATTAGCCTGCATTA
>JACQCN010000278.1 GCA_016201575.1 Candidatus Rokuibacteriota bacterium
GCTGGCTCGCGATCTGGTCCCTGGCGCCGCTGGCCGGACCGGGCACCGGCGACCGCGCCGCCTACGCGTTCGCTGCCGTGCTGACGCCGCTCTCGCTCCTCGGCCTCTGGCTCTGCCGGCCGCGCTGAGCGTCAGGAGATCGCGCGCGCGATCCCGAAGGCGGCAGCGGCGGCGAGGCCGCCGATCAGCATCGTCTGGAGCGCGCTGCGGATCGGCGCGGCCCCGGTGAACCGCCCCTTCACGTAGCCGAACACGGTCAGCGCGACCAGCGTGAGGATCATCGACAGGATCAGCGCCCGGCTTGCCGTCCCCATGGCCACGTAGGGCGCGAGCGGGATCAGGCCGCCGGCGACGTAGGCGAGCCCGATCGTCATCGCGCTGCGGAGCGCCCGTCCGGGATCGGGCGGCTCCAGCCCCAGCTCGAAGCGCATCATGAAGTCCACCCACGCCTTGGGGCGCCGGCGGAGGGCCTCGACCGCCGGCCGGCTCTCCTCGGGGCTGATGCCGTACGTGCGGAATATCTCCGTGATCTCGCGCGTCTCCTCCTGCGGGATCTCGACGACCTCCCGCTGCTCCCGGGTCCGCTCGCTCGCGTAGTGCTCGGCATCGCTCTTGGCCGCCAGGTACCCGCCCAGGCCCATCGCGATGGCGCCGGCCGCGATCTCGGCGAGCCCGGCGATCACGATGATCCGGGTGGACTCGACCGCCCCCGACAGCCCGGCGGCGAGGGCGAACGGGACCGTGAGGCCGTCGGCCATGCCGATGACGATGTCGCGGACGACGGCGCCCGCGGTGAAGTGCCGCTCTACGTGTGGTGTCTGGGGCATGATCGGGTCGGCACCGGGTTCCGGGTCCTGTCGCTATCGTATATCCGCTCGTGGAACGACGTCTGCGGATCGGTCCGCGCGGACGAGAGGTCGGGGCGGATCGCCCCCTGCCATCGCCACCGGTGGAGAGACTCCGCCGCGTTCGCCGGCTGCGCCGGGCCGGTCGCCGAGCCGCTCCGCCATCGCGGCCGCGCGAGCGAGCGCGTGCCCTCGAGCCGAACCTATAGGTCGAGGAAAGATGCTGGGCTCCCGGGCTCCCCCTTGTCAATGATCCGCGATGGGATCTTTGCCGGCCGGCTCAAAGGTGCTATATACCCACTGGGCATTCCCTTGGGGCTCGACCGGAAAAGGAGAGGTGGCCATGAGAGACGTCGGTCGGAGACAGGGAACCAGGGATCAGCGCGGCTTCACCCTCATCGAGCTGATGATCGTCGTGGCGATCATCGGCATCCTCGCGGCCATCGCGATCCCGCTCTACGCCAACATCCAGTCCCGCGCCCGCATCGCCAAGGCCCAGGCCGACGCCCGGACCCTGGCCAGCGCCGTCAGCATGTACTCGGCCACGTTCGGCACCATCCCGGCCGCGCTGACTGATCTCGCCGCCGCCACCACGATCAACGGCGTCAGCGGCGGCCCCTTCATGAAGTCGGTCCCGGCGTCGCCCACCGGCTGGACGGCGTACAGCTACACGGCCAACGCCGACGGGACGTACACGGTTTCCGCGAGCGGCGACAGCACCACCATCAGCTCGCCGTAGCCCGCAGATCCGCGGCGGGGGCCTCCGAGCCCCCGCCGTCACCACCACCACCACCGCTCCCCGGCCGGCTTCGCTCGACGTAACCCGTCGTTTCCCCTGCCTCTCATCACGGCACCGCCGTTGCACACATGCCTGGCGCAATCGAACCGGGAGGGCGGGACCATGAAGACCCAGGCGCGAGTGATGACGGGCCGATTCCTCGACGACTCCATGAGGCGCAGCCACCCGCGCCCCGAGAGCCTGGTCGGCCTCGTGATCTGGTTCGTCGCGCTGGCGATCCTGCTGCTCGGCCTCCACAGCATCGGCCTCGTGGCCCCGGAGACGCTGCTCGATGTCCCGACGATTCCCGAGCCGTTCGTCTCCATGGAGAGCCCGGATCTCGCGGCGCCGACCCGGCTCGCCGGCCTGGCCCCCTGCAGCGACCAGATGTTCATCTGCTGACCGGCCCGCGCTCCGGCCCGGCCGCACGAACGGGGTTGACATTTCGCCGCCGTCGGAGACGATGGCGCTCGATCCATGGAACTCCCCCTCCACGTCTCGCAGGTTCTCGAGGAGGAATGCGCGGCGCTGGGCGAGCGGCCCGCCGGCGCGGAGATCTCCTGGCTGCTCCGCGAGGACCACTTCGTGGCTCCGCTCCGCCTGGCCGTCAAGCTCCGCGACGCCGGCGACCCGCTCTCGGAGCGCTTGCGACGCGTGGCGCTCCCGGACGCGCGCGAGCTGCCGGCCGAGCCGGCGCTCCGGCAACTCCTGGTAGAGCGCCTCAACGCGGTCCTGGCCACGCCCCTTTACGAGCCTGCGCGGTTCGCGCACGTCGACCTCGGCCGCCACCTCAAGCGGCTCGTCCGGCTCCGTCCCCAGGGCGACGAGCTGATACACCTCAACCGCCTGCTCCTCGAGCGCGCGTATCCGGGCGAGATCAAGCCGATCCACGAGCTTCGGGTGGCGGCGGTCTACCGCGCGATCCACGAGCTCGCGCGGCGTGGGGAGCCGCGAACCGCCCTATGCCTCTCGGGCGGCGGCATCCGGAGCGCGACGTTCGCCCTCGGGATCATCCAGGGCTTGGCGCGGCTCGGGCTGCTCACGAGGTTCGACTACCTCTCGACCGTCTCCGGCGGCGGCTACATCGGGAGCTGGCTCAGCGCCTGGATCCACCGCCACCCTCGGGGGGCGGCCGGCGTGATGGACGCGCTGCGGGCGTCGGCGCCGCGGCCGCCGCTCCAGCCCGAGGCGGCGCCGATCCGGCACCTCCGCGCCTACAGCAATTACCTGAGCCCACGGCTCGGGCTGCTGTCGGCGGACACCTGGTCGCTCGTGGGCACCTACGTGCGCAACCTCCTGCTCAACTGGCTGGTGCTGCTCCCCCTCCTCCTCGCCGTGCTCGCCGTTCCCAGGCTCGCGGCCGCCATCCTCCGCTGGTCGCCCGGGCCCGCCTTCCAGGAGGCCTTCCTGGTCATCGGGCTCCTCGGGATCGTGGTCACCGTCAGCTACATGGGGCTGTTCCGGCCAAGCCTCGAGGCGTACCGCCAGGCCCGGGGGTGGTTCCCCCGAGAGGCGAACGGCCAGATGGCGTTTCTCGTGTGCTGTCTGCTCCCGCTGCTCGTGTCGGCGATGAGCCTGACCGCCTACTGGACGTGGGTTCATCCCGACGGCGAGGGCGCGATCGCGCCGCCCAACGACGTCGCCGCGCTCATCGAGACCCTCCGGCTGCGGACCCTCGTGCAGAACCTCTGGACGGGGTTCGTCGTCACCGGCGTGGTGCTGCACCTGCTCGCGTGGGTCACGTACTCGTTCTGGCTCCGCCGCTTCGACGTCAGGGAGCTGCTGGTGGCGCTCGGCACGGGAGGGCTCGCGGGCCTCCTGATCTGGACGGGCGCGCAGCACCTCCTCCCGCCGATGCCGGGCGAGGGCCGCGTCAGCGGCGCCTGGGTCTGCTTCGCGGTCCCGCTCTTCGTGGCGATGTTCCTGCTCTCCGCGGTCGTCTTCATCGGGCTCGTGAGCCGATGGACGGACGACGAGGACCGGGAGTGGTGGGCGCGCGCGGGCGCCTGGATGCTGATCGTGGTCGTGGCGTGGAGCGCCGGCAGCGTCCTCGTGGTGTTCGGGCCCGGCTGGCTCGGCGCGCTCGGCGCGATCAAGATCAGCGCGCTGGGGGTGCTGTCGGCCGTGGCCTCGGCGCTCGGGGCCTGGAGCAGCCGCACTCCGGCGACCACCGGGCCGCGGCCGCCGGGTATTCCCGCGGCGGTGAAGAAGTACGGGCTCACGGCAGCGGGCGCGGGCGCGGGCGCGTTCCTCGTGGTGGGCCTCTCCGCGACGACGAACGCGCTGCTGACGCTCGGCTACCGGGTACGGGGCGCCGGACAGGGGCCCGAGCCGCCGATCCTGGACCCCTCCGCCTCCGTGATGCTCGGCGCCCTCCCCCACCTGTGGCTCTTCGTCGGCGCGATGCTGGCTTTCGGGCTCGTGATGTCCGCGTTCATTCACGTGAACAAGTTCTCGCTGCACGCGATGTACCGGAACCGCCTGATCCGCGCCTATCTCGGCGCCTCGCGCGGGAGCCGGAACCCGAACCCGTTCACCGGCTTCGACCCGGCCGACAACGTCAAGATGTACGAGCTGCAGCCCGGCCTCCTCGACGTCGACGACCTCATCGACGCCGCCGATCTCGTCCAGGCGCTCAAGGAAGCCGGCGACGCGAGGTCGCGGGCGCTCGCCGGGGCGCTGTCACGCCGCACCCGGCGGGCGCTCCGACGCCACCTGGCGGGCAGCGCGCCGGCGCCGACGCTCGTGAGCGACCTGGTCGACGACCTGAACATGCTCCTCCACGCGGACT
Source organism: Candidatus Rokuibacteriota bacterium (assembly GCA_016201575.1). Lineage (GTDB taxonomy): Bacteria > Methylomirabilota > Methylomirabilia > Rokubacteriales > CSP1-6 > AR9. The sequence continues at coordinate 4,415 of JACQCN010000278.1, forward strand.
GGTTCGCCGGGCAGCCGGCCTTCCAGGGCAGCGTGCCGCCGCCGGCGGTCGCGGGCCAGCCAGTGACCGCGCGCAACCGCCGGCTCCTCCCCGCCGCCTATCCGAACGCGGTGGCGCCGCCGGCCCCGCCCGCGCGCGCGCCCCTGCACGTGGTCAACATCGCGCTGAACCTCGTGGGCGGCCACGACCTGGCGTGGCAGGAGCGGAAGGCGGAGAGCTTCACGGTGACGCCGCTCCACTCTGGCAGCTACCACCTCGGCTACCGCCCGACCCACGAGTACGGCGGCCGCGAGGGCGGCATCTCGCTCGGCACCGCGATCACGATCTCGGGCGCCGCCGCCAGCCCGAACATGGGCTACCACTCGTCGCGGATCCTGGCCTTCCTGATGACGCTCCTGAACATCCGGCTCGGCTGGTGGCTCGGCAACCCGGGCGTCTACGGCCAGGAGACGTACCGCCGGAGCCATCCGGGGATCTCCATCTTCCCGATGCTCGACGAGGCCTTCGGGCTCACCGACGACACCAGCCGCTACGTGTACCTCTCCGACGGCGGCCACTTCGACGACCTGGGGCTGCTCGAGATGACGCTGCGCCGCTGCCATCTCATCGTGGTGAGCGACGCCGCCGCTGATCGCGACTGCGTCTTCCACGACCTCGGCAACGCCATCCGCAAGATCCGCGTGGACCTGGGCGTCCCCATCACGATCGACGGGATGCTCCGGATCTTCTCGAGGGCCAGCGGGAAGCCCGGCAAGTACTGCGCGGTGGGGACGATCGACTACCAGGCCGTGGACGGGCCCGACGCCGTCAACGGCCGGCTGCTCTACATCAAGCCCTGCGTGTACGGGGGCGAGCCCGTCGACCTCTTCAACTACGCGGAGGCCAGCAAGGACTTCCCGCACGAGACGACCATGGACCAGTGGTTCACGGAGTCGCAGTTCGAGAGCTACCGCATGCTGGGGCTGCACACGATCGCCGAGATCGCCAACGGCGCGTGGTACGACACCGACTTCGGCGATTTCCTCAAGCGCGTCGACGACTACCTCAAGCCACCCACGCCCGCCTCGTCCTAGAACGGATCATTCACGAACGTCGGCGCCCAGCGGCGGGCGGGTCCTGGCGAGGCAGCCCGGCCCGTCCGTCCTCGCTCGATACCCCACTCGCTGCGGGCGGGCGGACCTGCCTGCCTCGCCACCCGCCCGGCTCCCCGTGGTGCCCTTCGTGAATACTGCGCGCTAGCGTGCATTATTCACGAACGGCGATGGCACGACCAGGCGGGTGACGCAGGGTTCGGCCCCCGCGGGGCCGCGCGCAGTGGGCCCCCCTCGTCCTGTCCGCCGCGCGCCGCCCGGCGTTCGGGCGAGTGGGTGACGGAGCCGGACCCGCGGGGGCGGCACC
>JACQCN010000279.1 GCA_016201575.1 Candidatus Rokuibacteriota bacterium
ACGCCGATCGACTCCGCCCGCGCCCTGGTGTAGCTCACCATCACGCTGCCCACGAGCCCGGCCATGGCGACGATCGCGCCGCGGGTGTGCGGCGTGCGCGCGAAGAAGACCACGATGCCGAGGAGCACCACGAGGTCCGAGTAGCGGTCGATCACCGAGTCGAGGAACGCCCCGAACGGCGTGACCTGGCCGGAGACGCGGGCCAGCGAGCCGTCGAAGAAGTCGAAGAGGCCGGCCAGGGTCAGGAGCAGGCCGGCGCCGCGGGGCCGGCCCGAGGCGAAGGCGGCCGCCGTCAGTATGCTCACGCCGAGCCCGCACACGGTCAGGTGGTTCGGTCGGAGACGCAGCCGCAGGAGCAGGCGGCCGACGGGATCGGTCCAGACCCGCAGGCTCTGGCGATACCGGCTCAGCATGCGGTCAGAGCGGCTTCATGAGCGCGTCTTCGAGCGCTTCCCGGACGCCAAGCATGGCGGCCTCGTCGGTGATCTTCCGGCCCGCGCGATCGGTGACGTAGAAGGTGTCGAAGGCCTGATCGATCTCGGTGGCGATCCGGGCGTTGGCGATGTCCAGGCCCGACGCGGAGAGGGTGCGCGTGATCAGGTAGAGGAGGCCCAGGCGATCGGGCGACTTCACCTCGACGACGGTGGAGGAGTCCGAGAGCTGGTTGTCGATCGCGATCTTGGGCGGCGCCTCCGGGGGCCGCGCCTCCCGGAACGCCTTCTGCTGCCGCTCGGCGAGCAGGTCCTCGACGCGCCGGTCGCCGCTCAGCACCGCGCGCAGGTCGCCGAGCGTGCGGCTCCAGTGGGCCGCCGACGTCACGGCCTCGCCGAGGGGATCGCTCACCTGGAAGGTGTCGATGGCGACGCCGTCGGCGCGCGTGTGGATCTGGGCCGAGATGATGTTGAGCGCGTTGGCGGCCAGCGTGCCCGCGAGGACGGCGAAGAGCCCCGGGAGGTCACGGGTCACCACCACGAGGTCGGAGGTGCCGAGGTCCGGATGGTGGAACACTTCCGTGACCACGGGCGAGCTGTCGAGCTGCTGCACCAGCCGCAGGTGCTCGGCGATCCGCTCCACGCCCGTGCCTCCGAGGTAGCGGTCGGACATCATGGCGAGGTGCCCCATGACCGCTTGCCGCGAGACCTCGTCCCGGACGGCGGCATGCACGCGGTCCGTGAGGAGCGTCCGGTTGGGCTCGTCCCGCTTCCCGCCGGTGAGGCGGGCCAGCGTGAGCGAGTAGAGATCCCAGAGGATCGCCGCCTGCCACGGCGTCATCACCCCGGGCCCGACCGCCTTCATGTCCGCGTAGGTCAGCAGGTAGAGCTTGCCGAGCCACTGCGGGTTCCGGACCGTCGCCGCGAGGTCGTCCACCGTCTTCGGGTCATGGATGTCCCGGCGCTGCGCGATGTGCGACATCGTGAGGTGGTGGGCGACCAGGAACTCCAGCGTGGCCGCGTCCGCGGCCGGGAGCGCGAGCCGCCGGGTGAGCTGCTGGACGAGCGGGATCCCCTTGGCGACGTGGCCGTGACCGAGCGCCTTGCCGATGTCGTGGAGCAACATGCCGAGCATGAGCAGGTCCGGGCGCTCGATCCGGGTGAAGACCTGGGCGGCGCCCTCGGACTCGGCCGACTGCCCGGGCGCCAGCGCCTCCAGGTTCTCGACCCCGAGCAGCGAGTGCTGGTCGGCCGAGAACTTGTGGTAGGCGTCGTACTGGACCAGGCAGGTGAGGGCGCCGAACTCCGGCAGGTAGCGGCCCAGCAGCCCGAGCTCGTGCATCTCCCGCAGCGTCGGCGCCACGCGACCCCAGTTCCGGCAGATGTCGAGGAAGAGGTCGCGCACCGCGGGGGAGGCGCGGAAGCCGTCGCCGACGAGGTCGAGCGAGTCCTCCACGGCGCGCTCGAGGTCGCTCGAGAGCTCGCAGCCGAGGCGGTGCAGGTGCCAGAAGACCTTCATCAGCCGCGCCGGGTCCTCGCCGAAGGTCCGGGTGTCCAGATCGGCGGGGTACAGCCGACCCTCGATGAACACGAGGCCGTCAGCCATCGCCTCCTGCCGGTGCCGGCGCGCCGCCGTGGCCCGCCGCGAGAGCGCTTCCTGGCAGCGGGCGATCAGGCGCCGGGAGACGCGGTGGATCGCGCGCGCGTGCAGGTAGTAGTCGCGCATGAAGCGCTCGACGCCGAGCATGGTGGGGCCGTCCTCGTAGCCGAAGCGCCGGGCGATCCGGGGCTGCAGGTCGCGGGCGAGCACGTCGTTCCGGTGCCCGGCCAGGAAGTGCAGCTCGTTGCGCACGCGCCAGAGGAAGGTCAGCGCCTCGTCGGCCTGCCGCTGCTCGCGCGCGGAGATCACGCCCTTCTCGCAGAGCTCCTGCAGCGTGCGCGCCCCGAACTTCGTCGCGCCGAGCCACATCGCCGTGTGGATGTCGCGCAGGCCGCCCGCCGACTCCTTGATGTTGGGCTCGCCGATGTAGGGCGAGGCGCCGTGCTTGCGGTAGCGCTGGTCCCGCTCGGCCAGCGTGGTCTCGAGGAACCGGGCGAAGTCGCGGCGGTAGACGTTCTCGGCCAGCACGCGGCGGAAGCGGTTGAAGAGCCGGCGGGACCCCGCCAGGTAGCGCGCCTCCTGCATCGACGTGCGGCTCGGGAAGTCCGTGCGGGCGATGGCGACGCAATCGGCCAGCGAGCGCAGGCTGTGGCCCACCTGGAGGCCGAGATCCCAGAGCGTGTAGAGGATCTCCTGCGTGAGCCGCCGCACGTACGCCGTCAACTCGCCGTCGTGGATCACCATGAGGTCGATGTCCGACGAGGGGTGGAGCTCCCCCCGCCCGTAGCCGCCGAGCGCGACCAGCACGACGGGGCCGGGGGTCAGGCCCTCGCCGCTGGCGTCGCCCGAGGCGAGCCGGAAGAGCGTCTGGAGGATGCCGTCCATCAGGCGGGCGTGGGCCTGCACCGAGGCGAGCCCCGAGGCCCCGCCATCGTGCATGACCTTCAGGGACCCGAGGCCGGTGGCGAGCGTGTCGCGGAGGAATTCCAGCCGGAGCCGCCGTCGGTCGTCGGCGCGCTCCGCTCGGGTCTCCGCCCGCTTCGCCCGACGGTACAGCTCCAGGGCCATAACGCCTCGTAGCCTACATGGCGCGGGCTCAGAGTGTCAAACGTGACGCAGACTTATGGATCTGTTCCCCATGCCCGGCGTGACGCGGACCCATGAATCTGTTTAGAATGACGCAGGTGCGAACTCTCTGGCGCCCCGCGCTCGGCCGCATCACTCCCTACGAGGCCGGCAAGCCGCTCGAGATCCTGGCGGCCGAGGCCGGCCTGTCGAGCCTCGTGCGGCTGTCGGCCAACGAGCACCCCGTCGGCCCCTCCCCGCGCGTG
>JACQCN010000236.1 GCA_016201575.1 Candidatus Rokuibacteriota bacterium
TGCTGCCCGTCCTCACGGCGGCCGCCCGGCAGACCTTCGCGGCGTTCCCCTTCGTGCGCTTCGCGCGACTGGACATCGAGCGGCCGCCGGCCGAGCAGGGATTCCCGCTCGAGCGCCACGATCTCGTCCTCGCGGCGAACGTGCTGCACGCGACGCGCGACCTGCGCGCGGCTCTCCGCCACTGCCGCTCGCTGCTCGCGCCCGGCGGCATGCTCCTTGTGCTCGAGCTCACGCAGGCCCCGCGCTGGGTGGAGCTCGTCTTCGGCCTCACCGAGGGCTGGCGGCGGTTCGAGGACACGGACGTGCGGAGCTCCCCCCTCCTCGGGGGGAACCAGTGGCGGGCGGTCCTGTCCGACGGCGGCTTCGGCGACATCGAAGTCATCACCGATCCGGCGCGCGCCGACGGGCCGGGCCAGGTGATGGTGCTCGCGCGCAAGCCGGTGGGGAGTCGTCCAGTCGAGCCGCGCGCCGACGCGCGCGCGCGGGCGGCGCCGGGTAGCTGGCTGGTCCTCGCCGACGCGGGGGGTGTGGGCAAGCGGCTCGCGCAGGCGCTGGAGGCGCGCGGTCACCGCTGCGCCCTCGTGTTCCGGGACGAGAACCTCCTCGCCGACGCGGAGCCCGAGCGATTCCTGGCGCGGATCCTCGGTCGGGCGGGGGCGGACCGGCCGGCGTTCGACGCGGTGGTGCACCTCTGGAGTTTCGACGCGCTCCCGGCCGAGCGGCTGTCGCTCCCGGCGCTGGAGGACGCCAGGCGGGCCGGATGTTCGAGCGTGGTGCGGCTCGTCCAGGTCGTCAAGACGCGCGGGGGGCCGACCCCCGGCCTCTGGCTCGTCACCGGCGGGGTGCACGCGATCGAGGCCGACGAGACGTCGGCGCCGGCGGCCGCCTCGCTGTGGGGCCTGGGCCGCGTGCTGCTCGACGAGCACCCCGAGCTGGGGCTCCGGATGGTGGACCTCCCGGCCCTGCCCACGGACGCGGACGTGGCCAGCCTCGCGGACGAGCTGCTCGCGGACGACGGGAACGAGGAGGTCGCCCTGCGGGAGGGCCGCCGGTTCGTCCATCGGCTCGTACGCGCGCCCGTCGGCGGAGGCGTCGCCCCGACCGGACGCGCGGGACGTGACCCCTTCGCCCTCGGCATCGCGGCCCCCGGCGTGCTCGACACCCTCCGGTTCCGTCCCGCCCCGCGCCGGGCGCCGCGGCCGGGCGAGGTCGAGATCGAGGTGCACGCGGCGGGCCTCAACTTCAAGGACGTGATGATCGCGATGGGGCTCCTGACCCGGGAGACGCTCGAGCCCGGCTACAGTGGAGGCCGGCTCGGGTTCGAGTGCGCGGGGAAGATCGTCGCCGTCGGCGAGGGGGTGGACGCCTTCGCCCCCGGCGACGAGGTGTGCGGGTTCGCTCCGGCCGCCTTCGGGTCGTTCGCGATCACCCGCGCGGATCTCGTCGTCCGGAAGCCGGCGCGGCTGACGATGGAGGAGGCGGCGGCGTTCCCGGCCGCGTTCGTCACCGCTCACTACGCGCTCGATCACCTCGGTCGGATGGCCGGCGGCGAGCGCCTCCTGGTCCACGCGGCGGCCGGCGGCGTGGGCCTCGCCGCCGTCCAGCTCGCGCAGGCCGCTGGCGCCGAGGTCTTCGCGACGGCGGGGAGCGAGGCCAAGCGGGACTTCCTGCGCTCGATCGGCGTGCGGCACCTGATGGACTCGCGCTCGGTCGCGTTCGGCGCGGAGATCATGCGGATCACCGACGGGCAGGGAGTCGATCTGGTCCTCAACTCGCTCGCCGGTGAGGCAGTCACGAAGAGCCTGTCCGTGCTGCGCCCGGGCGGGCGCTTCCTCGAGATCGGCAAGCGGGACATCCAGGAGAACCGCGCGCTCGCCCTCGGGCACTTCGCGCGGAACCTCTCGTTCGCGGCGATTGACGTCGACCGGCTGTGTCGCGAGCGCCCGGGGCTCATCCGCGCCCTCCTGAGCGATGTCGCCGCCCGGCTCGAGGACGGAACGCTGCGCAGCCTGCCCTCGACGGTCTACGACGCCGGCGAGATCGGCGCGGCTTTTCGTCTCATGGCACAGGCCCGGCACATCGGCAAGATCGTCGTGACCATGCGAGGCCGAGAGGTTACGCTGGGGCCCCCGACCGAGGCCACGCCGCCGGTGCGCAGCGACGGGACGTACCTGATCACCGGCGGCCTGGGCGGCTTCGGGCTCGTCGTGGCCGAATGGCTCGTCCGGCAGGATGCGCGTTTCCTCGTGCTGATGGGGCGCAGCGCGCCGTCGCCCGAGGCTCGCCAGACCCTCGCGCGCCTGGAGCGCGGCGGCGCCACCGTGATGGTCGCGCAAGGAGACGTCTCGCGGGAGGAAGACGTGGTCCGCGTCATGGCGGACATCGCCGCCTCCATGCCGCCCCTGCGGGGAGTCCTCCACCTGGCAATGGCGCTCGACGATGCCTTCGTGCTCAATCTCGACGAGGCACGGTTGCGCGCGGCGATGGCGCCGAAGGTCTCGGGCGCGTGGAATCTCCACGTCCACACGCGCGACCTCGTGCTCGACTTCTTCGTGTTGTTCTCGTCGATCTCCGCCTGGCTGGGAACGGCTGGCCAGGCCAGCTACGCGGCGGGCAACGCGTTCATGGAGGCGCTCGCCCAGTACCGGCGCGGCCTGGGGCTGCCCGCGCTGGCGGTAGCCTGGGGCCGGCTCGCGTCCGTGGGCTACGTGGCCCGGCACGAGCGGGTGGGACGGCACCTCGACCACTACGGGTACCGGCCGCTGGCGCCGCGCGAAGCGACGGAAGCGCTCGGCTGGCTCCTGGGGCAGCAGGCGGCCCAGGTCGGCGTGTTGCGGGTCGACTGGGCGCGGTGGCGAGCCACGCATCCGAGCCTGGCGAGATCGTCCCGCTTCCGCGCGGTGCTCGACGTGGCCGTCGAGGACGCGGGCGCGGCACCGGAGGCCGAAGGGACCCGCTCGTCGCTTCGACGGATTCTCGCGGCTCCGGCCGACCACCGACAGCCGCTGCTGGTCGCGCTCGTCGCCGAGCACGCCGCCCGCGTCCTCGGCGAGCCGGCCGGGGGGCTCGACCCCGATCGGAGGCTGACCGACTGCGGGCTCGATTCGCTGATGGCGACCGAGCTGAAGACCCGGCTCGAGCGCGCGCTCGGGGTGGACCTGCCGGTGACGATGCTCCTGCAGGGACCGACGGTCACGGAGCTGGCGGCCGCGCTGGCGGCGCCCGCGGGCCTCCTCGAGGCCTCGCCGCCGGCGCTGGCGCCTGCCGAGGAAGCCGCGCGCGAAGAGGGGCGGCGCGGCGTGTCCAGGGGAGAGAGCCGCGTACGCCCGCGGGCCGGGATCCAGTACGAAACAGTCGACGAGCCCCAGGCGCCCGGCGAGGGGCCGAGCGTGCGGGTGGGTGGTTCGACTCTTTGGCGTCTCGGACGCTCGGTGGTGGCGGTCGCACTCCGGCTCCTGGTCCGTCTCGAGGTCGAGGGGCTGGAGAAGCTGCCTCGATCGGGTCCCGTTCTGCTCGCCGGGAACCACGTGAATTACCTGGATGCCTTGCTGCTGCTCAGCCTCGTGCCGAGACCGGTGAACTGCCTCGTAGCGGACGTCTTCCGAGGCAAGCCACTGGTGGGATGGTTCCTGAGCGAGAGTCTCGGCGCCGTCTACGTCGCGCGCGGAGAGGCGGACGCGGAGGCGCTCCGTCTCGCGCGGGCCGTTCTCCGGCAGGGTGGATTGCTCGCGATCGCCCCGGAAGGGAAGCGGAACAGGACGGGTGTCCTGCTGCCGGCGCGGACCGGCGTCGCGTACCTGGCGTCGACCGAGGGGGCCGCGGTGGTGCCGGTGGCCGCGTACGGCCACGAGCGGTTCTTCTTCACCCTTGCCCGCCTTCGTCGTGTGCCGATCAGGGTCCGCATCGGTGACCCGCTCGCGGTGCCGCGCTGCGGGCTGACGGCGCGAGATCTCCAGACCCAGACCGATCGCATCATGCGCGCGATCGGCCGGATGCTGCCGCCGGAGTACCGCGGCCCCTACCGGGAGGTAGCAGAAGAAGCTTGATCCACCTCCGCCGCGAGGAGGTGGGCCGGCACTCCGCCGGCCACTGCCAGCAGCGGATCTCCCACTCCCTGCCTGGGGACGCGACCGCCTTTGCGTAGGCTTCCTTGCACGTCCAGCAAGAGAAGAAGGCGGCCTGTTGCTCCCGCGCAGGTTTCGCGCGCAGCCGCGACACCTCGCCCGGGGCGAACATTCGCCCCGCGATCCGGTCGAACTCCACGGGGCGAATTCGCTCCAGGTCGACTCCGACCTCCATCCCTTGGCGGAGCGCGACCAGCGCGAGGTCGCCGGAATGGCCGAGGTTGAAGGCCGGCGCTGCCCCACCGGCCAGGGCGGGCTTGCCGCGCGGGCCGTACTCGAAGCGCAGCGCCGCGGGGGCGGACCCCGTGTAGCGACCCAGAAGGTGCCGCAGCACGCCACGCGAGACGATGTAGCGTGCCCGGTCGGCCGGGCGACGGAAGCGCTCCGCGCGCGTCCGCTCGTCGGGCGAAAGGACCTGCAGGAGCGCCTCGACCCCGGCCGGCGGGCGATCCAGGCGGGCGCGCCAGACGTGAACCTCGTCGGGGCCGAGGGCGAGCGTCTCGGGAGGCGAGGACCACCGGCCACTGGCGACGTCTTCCGCGGCCTCGGACCCGAGCATCACGCGCACTGCCCTGCGAGTCGGGCGACGTAGTTGACGGGGGCGTGGTCGGCCAGCTCCTCAGGAGGACCGAACAGTCCGACTGCCGCGCGCGTGCGCAGCCACAGCACCTTGGCGCGAGTCGGCGCCGCCCCCGCCGACTCCATCGCCTCCGCGTTCGTGTCGAGCCGCCCGTCGGCAGTGATGTGATACAGCTTCCCGGTGTGGCAGTAGCCCCACAGCCCGCCCTCAGGCGGGAGCCGCGCCACCAGGTCGTGGTGGTTGACGATCCGGTAGACCGGCATTTGTCCCTGCACGGTATCCCGGAACGCCGCGTCGCCGACCCGGGGAGAGCCGAACGTGTAGACGGCGACAGGGGGGCGTTTGAGGGCCGTCCTCGACGCCGTCAGCGTTGCCAGTGCCGCGCCCAGGCTGTGCCCGGTATAAAAGAGCCGGCACCTGGTCGACGCGAGCGATCGTTCGATCTCTGACCACATGCCGTCGAGATCGTCGCGGAAGCCCTCATGGACGCGGCCGCGCCCCGACCACTCGACAGGGCAAGCCAGCAGATCCACGAATACGTGCCGCAGCTCGCTGGTGCCTCGAAAGACCAGCACCGCGAAGGGGTCACGAGACGGGTCTCGAGACTCGAGGAGCGCGAAATCCGAGTCCGGCGCGGCGGGCGTCTCCTGCATGTTCACCCGGGCCAGGATGGACTGGCGGTCGTGGGGCTCCCGCTTGTAGATCAGGCGGGAAAGCTCGGAGAGCCACCATGCGTTCGTCGGGCTGAAGCTCTCAGTCAGCTCGAACGGCGGGGGGTCGCGGTCGAAGAAGTTGTCGGCGTCGCCGGGTTTCAGCAGAGCGTGCCAGGAGTCGTCGCATTCCATGGTGATCCTCCGCCTGGGGAAGCGTACTGCCAACCCAAAGTTCGCGTCAATGCCCCCTATCGCCCCACCTGAGATGCTACCGAGCGGCAATCGTCGCGCCATTCGCGATGGAACCTTCTGCGGCCCGGCGGCCGCGCGGGGTTGCAGGACTCCTGCCTCGACTGCCAGCGACGAGCAGATACACCGTGGGTGCCCGCACCGCTGAGGTCGAGCGCGTGGGTCAGTCCGCGCAGACCGATCGCTGACGAGCGCGCCCGAGACCGGCCCGCGGAAGGGTGCCGCTGCCGGGCCCGCCGATGTATCGCGAGGCGCTTCGGTCGCACGCCGTCAGTCGAGCTTCAGCGGGTCGGCGGCGCATCAGGAGAGGGGTGCGGGGCAGCGGCCGGAAGTGGTAGTCTCGGGGCGCCATGGATTTGACCCGGCGGCGGTTCCTGGCGGGCGGGGTGGCGGTGGCGGTGGGCGCGGTCGGCGCGCGCCGGGCGCGGGGCCAGGCCCGGCCCGTCAAGATCGGCCTCGTGCTGCCGTACTCCAACGTGTACGCCGTCCTCGGCGAGAGCATCACCGAGGGCATGCAGCTCGTCTTCGACCGCGAGGGCTGGACGGTGGCGGGGCGGAAGATCGAGCTGATCAGGGAAGACGACGAGGTCAACCCCCAGGTCGGGCTCCGCAAGACCAAGAAGCTGATCGAGAGCGACCACGTCGACTTCCTGGTGGGGCCGGTGTCGAGCGGCGTGCTGGCCGCCATCCGCGACACCGTGCACCAGGCCAGGCAGATCCTCCTCGTCGCCAACGCCGGCAACGACGAGATGAGCCGCGAGCGCTGCTCGAGGTACATCTTCCGCACCTCGTTCTCGAACTGGCAGCCGAACTCGCCCATGGGCTCGTGGGTGGCCGCCCACGTCGGGAAGGAGGCGTACCTGATCGCCCCGAAGTACTCGGCGGGCTTCGACATGATGAAGGCCTTCAAGGAGACCTTCACCGCGGCGGGCGGGCGCGTCGTCGGCGAGGATTACACGCCTTTCCCGGTCAACGAGGACTTCGCGCCCTTCCTCACCAAGATCCGGCAGGCCGCGCCGAAGGTCGTCTACGCGTTCTACTCGGGCTCGCAGGCGGTCCGCTTCGTGAAACAGTACGACGAGTTCGGCCTGAAGGCGACCGCGCGGCTCTGCGGGGCGGGGTTCCTCACCGAGACCGACGTGCTGCCCGCCCAGGGCAAGTCGGCCCTCGGCATCGTCACCGGGCACTTCTACTCGACCCTCCTCGACAACCCGACGAACAAGCGGTTCGTGCCCGAATTCCGGGAGAAGTTCAAGAAGACGCCCGACGGCTTCGCGGTGCAGGGCTACGACACGGCGCAGGCGATCCTCTTCGCGCTCAAGGCGACCGGCGGGGACACGCAGGACAAGGACCGCGTGATCGAGGCGCTCCGCCGGGCGGAGTTCGACAGCCCGCGCGGCCGGTTCCGCTTCGATCCCCGGACGCAGAACGTGATCCAGCCGTTCATCTACGTGCGGGAGGTCAAGGAGGTCGGCGGCGAGCTGGCGAACGCCGTGATCGACCGCGTCGCCAACGTGAGGGACCCCGGCACCGGCTGCACGCTGCCCGGGTGACGCTCCTCTCCGACGTCTTCGCGCAGGCCCTCAACGGCCTGCAGTACGGCATGCTCCTCTTCCTCCTGTCCGTGGGCCTCACGCTCATCTTCGGCATGCTCGGCATCATCAACCTGGCCCACGGCGCCTTCTTCACGCTCGGGGCCTACGCCGGGCTCGCCGCCGTCGCCGGCACGCGGAGCTTCTGGCTCGCGCTGCTCCTGGCGCCCCTCGCGGTGGCGGCGGTGGGCGCGCTGGTCGAGCGCACGTGCCTGCGCCCGCTCTACGCGCGCGGGGCACCGGCGCAGGTCCTGCTCACGTTCGGCCTGATCTACCTCTTCGACGACCTCGTGAAGTGGATCTGGGGCGCCCACGTCCGCTCGATGTCCCCGCCCGCGGCCTTCGCCGACTCGGTGGCGATCGGCACGCTGCGCTTCCCGTCCTACCGGCTTTTCGTCATCGGCTTCGGCCTCGCCCTGGCCGTGGCGCTCTGGCTCGTGATCGAGCGGACGCGGCTCGGCGCGGTCATCCGCGCCGGGGTCTACGACGCCGAGATGGCGGCGGGGCTCGGGGTGAACATCGACCGCGTCTTCACCGCGGTCTTCGCCTTCGGCGCGGCGCTGGCGGCGGTCGCCGGCGTGGTGGCGGTGCCGATCCAGGCCGCCTACCCGGGGATGGGCGTCGAGATCCTCGTCCGCACGCTGATCGTGGTCGTCATCGGCGGGATCGGGAGCCTGAAGGGGTCGCTCGCGGGGAGCCTGATCCTGGGCGAGGCGGAGACCTTCGGGAAGGCCTGGCTCCCCGACACGTCGATGTTCGTGATCTACGGCGTGATGGCCCTCGTGCTGCTCGTCCGGCCGCGGGGCCTGTTCGGTCGTGCGCTCCGCTAAGCTGGTGACCGCGGCGGGCCTCGCCGCCGTCGCCGCGATGCCGTGGTACGCGGGCACCTACCCGGTGAAGCTCGCCCAGGAGATCCTGATCTGGGGCATCTTCGCCATGAGCCTCGACCTGCTCATGGGCTACGCCGGCCTGGTCTCGTTCGGCCACTCGGCATTCTTCGGCCTCGGAGGCTACGTCGCCGCGCTCGCGCTCATGCACTGGTCGCCCTCGCTGGCGTCTGGCCTCCTGCTGCCCGCC
>JACQCN010000237.1 GCA_016201575.1 Candidatus Rokuibacteriota bacterium
CAGGGGGGCGCCATCGGCTCACACTCCCTGAGACGGCGACGGCCTCCCGGGCGCCGGGAGGCCGTCGTCGCGAGGATGCGGGAGCGGGTCAGTCGTCCCTCCAGCCGGGCGGGACCTTGCCCTTCTTCGCGAGGCCGGGCGGGAGGTGGCCCTTGGGCCCCTTCGGCATCTTCGCGAAGGCCGGAGGCGGCGTCTCGACCAGCACCCAGGGCCCCGCGTAGGCCCGGGAGACGTACCAGCGGCCGCCGTTGTAGTAGTAATAGGCGTCGTTGTAGTAGACGACGTCCTGGCCCTCGACCACGTACATCCCCCACTCCGGCACCCAGACGAGCCGCGGCTGCGCGGGGGCGACGACGGGCGGGGGCGGGGCGACGGCCACCGGAGGCGGAGGCGCGGTCGCCACGGGCGCCGGCGGAGGCGGAGCCGGCGCGGGCGGCGGTGTCGCCGCCGCGGTCTTCTTCTGCTCCGCGCCCTGGATCGCGTCGCCGATCACGACGCCACCGAGCGCACCGATGCCGGCGCCGATGAGGGCGCCCGCCCCGGTGTGCCCAACCTGGCTTCCCACGATGGCGCCGGTCCCGGCCCCGATCCCGCCGCCCACGAGGGCTCCCTTCTCGCGCGTCGTCAACGGGCTCGAGCAGCCGACCACGGCAAAGGCGAGGCTCAGCACGATCACACTGCGAGTTCGAGTCATGGTCTCTCCTTCCACGGCATGACGACCTTTAGTGGTCTTTCCACTTCTTGCCCTTAGGTTCCTTTCCTTGCCCTTCCGGTCCCCCCGGCGGTGTCATCTTCTTCGCCTGACCGGGTGGGACCTTGTAGTACATCACCGGCACCGCCAGCACCGGCTTCGGCACCCTGTCGTTCGCGATGACGACCCACGGCACGCTGTGGCCGGCGGCGGCGAACCAGGTGCCGTTGTGAAAGCTATTGTAGTACCGGCCGCCGTAGACGAACAGGTTGAAGTCGACGCCCGGCGTGTAATACACCGGCGGGCTCGGGACGACGACGACGCGCGGCGGCGTCGCGACGATCACGGGAGGAGGCGGAGGCGGCGAGCTACCGATGTTGATCCCGATGCTGAGGTTGTCCGCGGCCGCCGGGCCCAATGCGAGCAACGACGCGGCCGCGGCCAGGAGACCTGCGTGGAACGCCCTTCGTATCATTCTGGCACCCCCCGAGCCCGAGGATGACGGACAGGCAGGGTCGGCCGAGTGCAGACGGGATGCCAGCGGAAGAGCGAGAGGAATTGCGGGGGGTTAGGTCGGGCGAGCCGGCGTCCGGTGGCCGGAGGTTGTCAACGCTCCCTCAAAATCGTCAGCCGGTCAACGCGGCTCAGAACGAGTGAATCAAACGCACCCCTTGGCGGCGCGTGTTCGAGCGCCGGCTTTGCCGGCGCAACCGGTCCTGGGGGAGGCCTCGCAGGGGGCCGTAGAAGCCCCCTCCGACGTGGGCTCAGAACACCTCGTCCCGCTCGTCGAACTCGAACTCCTCCGTGCGCTCGTCGAGATCCTCGCGCCGGAGCAGGCCCTTCTCCGCGAGGAGCAACTCGAACGCGCGGAGCCATCGCTCGTAGTAGCCGCCCGGCTCGCCGCGGCCGTCGGCCGCGGCGATCTCGGCGATGAGCCGCCCCTGGAACTCGCGCCAGTCCCACGCCAGGCGGTCCTGGAGCGCGACCGCCATCCCGAACACGCGACTTTCCCACGGCGCCTCGAACAGGAGCTCGCCGTTCCGGCGCGGCATCGCCGCCGGCCCTTCAATGGGCGCGACGAGCCGATCGGGATTGACCTCGCGCCCCGGCCGCTCGGGGGCCGGGACCGCGCGGCTCCCCGCGAGGGGCGGCGCCCCCGGGCGCAGGTGCCGGTCGTTCACCGGCTGCCCGTCGGGCCGCGGCTCCCACGTCGAGCCCGTGAAGTGGCGCTCGGCGAGGCTCGGCGGCGGCGGGAGCCAGGCGTCGGCGGCGAGGAGCCGCTCGATCCAATCGTAGAGCGCGAGCACCGGCGCCTCGTCGTCGATCGAGTGGAAGAAGGCCTGGCGGCCGTCGAAGACCAGCATGACGACGTTGGCCAGCGCGCAGGGGCCGAGGCAGCCGCCGATCGTGAGGTGGACGCGGTTGCGCAGGTTGCGGCGCTCCCACTCCGCGTGGAAGCGCTCGCGCGGCACCGGCGAGAAGCCGTCGGCGGTCCGGCCGCAGCAGCAGCCGTCGGCGCACACGAAGAGGTGGCCGCGCGTGCGGGGCACGTGGACGCGCCGGCCGTCGGCCCGGACGACGAGGTTCCGTGGGAGAGGGCCTCGCCGGCCCCCTCCCAGGCCTCCCCCAGAGCCGGGTTGCGCCGGCGGGGCCGGCGCCCGAATACGCGTCCAACTCACACTGTTTTCCATGTCGGGACTACTTCCTTCCGAGCGCCGGCTTCGCCGGCGGAACGATCCTGGGGGATGCTCGAAGGGGGCGTCGAGGCCCCCTTGTATCTTAGAGACTCCGGCTCTCAGTATGCCGGAGGTGAGGGCGGGCGGGAGCCCGCGAGGCCCCAGGTTCCCAGAGACCGTATCGAAGCTCGGTGCCCCGCCCGCCGCTTCACGTGCCGTGAACCCGA
>JACQCN010000238.1 GCA_016201575.1 Candidatus Rokuibacteriota bacterium
TCAAGCCGTGGGCGCCCTACCCGGTCGTGCTGGTCGAGCTCGACGAGCAGCGCGGGCGCCCCACGCCCGACGAGGGGTTGCGGATCGTCGCCAACCTGGTCACGCCCGACTTCGCGGCCGAGGCCGAGGCCAACGTGGCCATCGGCAAGCGCGTGCGCGTGATCTTCCACGACCTGAGCGACGCGGTCGCCCTGCCCCACTTCACCCTCAGCGACGAGCCGCCCCCGGGCCGGGTGTGGAGGCTGTGAGGCCCCGAGGGCCCGCGCGGTGTCGGCCGGGGGCCGCTACTCCTGGCAGGCCCGGAAGTCCGCGTAGTCGCCCTCGGCATAGGAGCGCGTGTCGTCGGAGTCGGTGAGGACGGCGATGCCGAGAGGTTTCGGCACCTCGTCCGTCTCGAAGCGGCGCTCGTAGTCCTGGGCGACGTCGACGCGCTCCTCGACCCACGCGTTCAGGTCGGCGGGGACGCCGCTCTCGAGCACGAAGCCCTTGGTGAGCCCGCGGCTCGACTCCACCGGGGTTCCCTTCGGCAGCACCCCGCTCCACACGTACTTGACCGACCTGACGGAGTACCAGTTGTTCGGAAACACCGCGTAGACGGCGAGCGCGCTGTCGTTCTTGCCGGACTGCGACTCGTTGGCGCCGACGGGGAACACGCGTGGTCGCCACTTCCACCTCAGCACCGGTAGTGCACGCCGTTCTCGCTGCGCGCCGAGTACGCCGCGCGGCCGGACTCCGTGCGGACGCGCCAGCGTTCGGGAAAGGCTCCGTCGGGGGTCGTGGCGAAGTCCTCGAGGACGACGCAGTCGGTCTGAGCCGGAACGGACGGGACCACGGTCAGCAGGAGCGCGACCCCGAGGATTATCGCCCGCGCCCACCGCATGGACCCAGTATGGCGGAGCCGGCGCCGAAGAACCTCGCGCCGCCGGCCGCTCAAAAAGGTCCAGATGCTAGGCGGCGTGGCCTTTCGAGCTGAGCGGCGTAGCCGTGAGGCGAGGCCCGAGTGGATCGCGACGACCGAGGCGTATGCCGCATAACGCCTGCCAGGGAGGAGCGACCGGGTCAACGACCGCAGTTCGAGCCGAGCGGTGCCGGCGAGGCTGTTGCGAGCCCGCCGCGAGGCGAGATCCGAGTTGATTGGGCCTTTTTCAGCGGCCTGCTATCGGCGCCACCAGTGGTGGACGAGGTTGTCGACCACCTCGCCGAGCTGCCCGATCGTCCGGCATTCCCGGACGACGTCGCACGAGGGCGCGTAGAGCGGCATCACGCTGTCGCCCACGCCCCAGCCCCACTGCCCCTCGGGGTTGAGCCAGATGACGCCCTTGACGCGCTCGCGGATCAGCCGGAGCGCCCAGGCCTGGTGGTCGTTGTAGTTGTTGCGGGCGTCGCCGAGGACCAGGATCGTCGTCCGCCGGTCGAGGGATTCGAGCTCGGTGCGGCAGAAGCGGCTGAAGGCGTACCCGAAGTCGGACCGGCAGTGGTAGTCGACGGGCGCCCCGCGCAGCGCCCACTCCACCGCGGGCTCCACGGGGTAGGTGTCGAAGGCCTGCGTGACCTCGGCGATCTCGGAGACGAACACGTAGGAGCGCACGCGGGAGAAGCACTCCTGCAGGCTCCACACGAGCTGGAGCATGAACCGGGAGGCGTTCCGGACCGAGTCGGAGACGTCGCAGATCGTGACGAGCTTCGGCTTCTCGCGATGGCGGCGCCGCAGCATGATCTCCATCGGGATCCCGCCGTACTGCAGGCTCTTCCGGATGGTCCGCCGGGAATCGATGCGCCCGCGGTCCTCCTGCCGCCGCCGGAGGGCGAGGGCGTCCTTGATCTTGCGGGCCAGCCGCGCCACCACCGACTTCATCTGCGCGACCTCGTCGGGGGTGAGGGCGAACAGGGGCTTGTCGGTCAGGAGCTCGCGGGTGAGGCGCTCGCCCTGCCGGTGGGCGCGCCGCTCGAGCTCGCGCTCCACGTGCTGCCGGATCATGCGGCGGAAGGCCTCCAGCCGCAGGTCGAGGTAGTTGCGGATCCGCGCCAGCCGGCCGGGATCGATCCCGCGGGCCTCCAGCGCTTGCATGAGCCGCTCCAGGTCGCGCTCGATGGCCGACCAGTCGAAGCGGTCCTGGATCCGCCGCGAGAAGAAACCGACCTGCAGCAAGTACATGAGCCGCTCCAGGCCGGCGCCCTGCCCGCCCGAGCGGATGGCCATCTCCATCTCCGAGCCCTGCCCGCGGAGCAGCAGCTCGGTCATGTCGTCCAGCTCGAGGCCCTCCTCGGCGAGCAGGCGGTCGAGCAGCTCCTGGATGCGGGGGTCCTCGGGGCCGAGCGCCTTGGCCAGCCCGGCGCCCAGAGCCTGGAGGTCGAGGAAGTAGAGGTCGAACAGGCGGTCGAAGGTCGGGAGGTCGCGCGACTCCTTGACGAGCGTGGCGGCGAGGGCGGCCTTGAAGCTCTCGCGGTCGATCAGGCCGATCTCGGCGCTGGCGGCCAGGGCGTCGAGCGCCTCGGACGGGGAGATGCGGATCTCCGCCCGCCGCAGGTCGCCGATGAACTCCAGGACGCGCTGGTCCATTGCCCGATTATGCGTCAACTCGGGCCCGCCGGCGACCCGGCCCGGGCCGTCGAATTTCTTCGTAACTTATATGTGACTGGAGCGATAGTCAAACCCACCCGTGCCATACTCAGCGTCCGGGAGGGGTCATGAAGCTCCTGTTCATCGTCTCGCGGGGCGAGCCCGAGCTGTTCCGGGACCTCGCGCGGAAGTTCGCCAACGAGGCCGCCGACGTCGTCCTCGACCGCCGGGTCGGGGAGCGCCGGCGGCGCCGCGTTCCCTACCGGGGGGAGCGCCGTCGCTGGGAGCGGCGCTCCCGCCCGAGCATCGACGAGGACCTCGGGATCATCGGGTGGGCCATCGTGCGGACGCCGTGAGACGCCTCGGAGGGGGGCTGCGCCGCCCTTCCGAACCTCCCCCCGGGATCGCGCCGGCTTCGCCGGCGCTCGAAAAATCGGTCCCCATTTCGCGACGGGGGGCAGTCCCCCGGTGCCGGATTCGTTGACTTTTCGCGCGCGAGATGGCAGCGTGAGGGGCCGATGATACGCTACTGCCGGCGCATCCCGTACCCGAGCCTGTCGCTGGCCATCTACCTGGCCTGCCTGGTGCTCGTGTGCTCGTTCATCCTGTTCGAGGTGCTCGACGTCGATGGGTCGGACTTCCCCTCGCGCCCGTCCTCGCCCACCGCCATCCGCGCGGCCGAGCCCTCCCACGACATCAAGCGGGCTCATCTGCAGATCCTGGCCGACTCGTGGGCCGACAGCTATCGCCTCTCCACCGGGAGCCCGACGGCGTCGCCGCGCGACCAGGTGGCGACGCTCCCCGTGGCCCCGCTCCGCCCGCTCGTGGCCCGCCCGTACCGGCCCGCGCTCCCGCGCGCCGCGCTCGCCGACCCGCTTCCCTCCGCCTGACCGCTCGCCGTCGTTCCGGTTCCGACTGACCGAGGGAGGCGTATATGGTTCGCATTGTCGGTGCCCTCCTCTGTCTCGCGCTGGCGCTCACCGCGCCGCCCGCGGGCGCCGAGGAGCGGGTGACGCGCTTGACGCTGGAGGACGCGCTCGTGCTCGCCGAGCGCGAGAACGCGGCCCTCCGCGCCAAGCAGTTCGAGCACCAGTCCGTGAAGGCCAACGAGATCACCGCCGGGCTTCGCCCGAACCCGACGGCCTCTTACCTGGCCGAGCAGCTCGGCGCCGGCACTGATCCGCAGTACACGGTCGCCGTCGGCCAGCCCATCGAGACCGGGGGCAAGCGCAAGCGCCGGGTGGAGAGCGCCCGCGCCGCCACCCGCGTGAGCGGCTGGGAGCTGGCCGACGTCCGGCGGCAGCTCCGCTTCCAGGTCCAGAGCGCGTTCAAGGACGTGCTGGTGGGCCAGGCCACGCTGGCCCTCGCCGAGCAGAACGTGAAGAACCTCGACGAGATCGAGCGCATCCAGCGCGTGCGAGCGGCCAAGGGCGACATCTCCGAGCTGGAGCTGCTGCGCATCCAGGTCCAGCGCTTCGCCTTCGAGCGGGACGCCGCCGACGCCCGCCAGGCGATCCGGACGGCCAAGATCGCGCTCCGGGCCGCGGTCGGGCCCGACCGCGTGGGCGCGGACTACGAGGTCGCCGGCGGCCTCACGTTCCCCGACCTGCAGCCCGCGCTCGACGAGCTGTATCACGCGGCGCTGGCCAACCGCCCCGACCTCCGGGCCGCCGAGGCGTCGCGCGAGAAGGCCCGGGCCGACGTCAACCTCGCCCGCGCCAACGCCTGGTGGGACGTCACGCCCCAGCTCGAGTACCAGCGGATCGGCAACGACAACACCATCGGCTTCGGCCTCAGCATCCCGCTCCGCGTCTTCGACCGGAACCAGGGCGAGATCGCCCGCACCCAGGCCGAGGTCCGGCGGTCCGACGCGCTCCGCGAGCAGGCGCGGATCCAGGCGCTGGAGGAGGTGCTGAAGAAGTAGCGGGGCGCGGAGTCCTCGCGAGCCCGCGCTCGACCGTCGCTCCCGCCGCGAAACCCGCCCCCGCGGCGGCGGGGCGTTCAGGCGGGGCGGCGTGAGCCTGCTGGACTTCCTCGACGCGCAGCGCACCTACCGCGAGACCGCCGTCGAGCACCTGCGCGCCCTCGGCAACTACTGGGGCGCCGTGTACCGACTCGAGGCCGCCGTCGGCGGCCCGCCGGGGAGATAGCCATGCGCACGCCCGTCGCGATCCTCCTGCTCGGCGCCGGCCTCCTCGCCGCGGGCTGCGGCGACGCTCCGCCGGGGGCGCCGTCCGCGTCGGCGAAGCCAGCTCCGGCGCCGGCTCCCCCACCCTTCGCCCGCGTCGAGACGGTCGCGCCCGAGTACCGGCGGCGCGACACCGCGCTGGAGACGAGCGGCAAGATCCAGTTCAACGAGGAGCGGCTGACCCGCGTGCAGGCGCCGGTGACCGGGCGCGTGATCGAGGTGCTGGCGCGGCCGGGCGACGTGGTGGAGCCGGGCCGTCGCCTGCTCGTGATCGACAGCCCCGACCTCGGGGCCGCCAAGGCCGACTACGCCAAGGCCGTCTCCGACTCCGAGCGGGCCGACGCGGCGCGGAAGCTGGCCCGCGACCTCTTCGAGGTCAAGGCGATCGCCCAGAAGGAAGTCCGCGACGCCGAGAACGACGACCGGAAGGCGGTGGCCGAGCGGGAGCGGGCGGCCTCGCGGCTCCGCACGCTCGGCGTGCCCGAGTCCCACTTCAAGGACGTCGCCGTCCGCGCCGACACCTTGACCCGGATCGTGGTGACGGCGCCCCGAAGCGGCGTCATCGTCGAGCGCAACGCCAACCCCGGCCAGGTCGTCGCCTACGGCCAGTCCGACACCCCGGTCAACCTGTTCGTGATCGCCGACCTCGGCACGATGTGGGTGCAGGCCGACGTCTACGAGCCCGACGTGCCGCGCGTGCGCCTCGGCCAGGCCGTCACCGTGACCCTGCCCTGCTGCCCCGGCGAGCGCTACGAGGGGCGCGTGACCTACATCAGCGACGCCGTCGATCCCCAGTCGCGGACGGTGAAGGTGCGGGCGGCGGTGCCGAACCGCGGGCGCACGCTCAAGGCGGAGATGTTCGTGAAGGTCGCGATCGCCACCGGCGCCGCGCGCGTGCTGGCGGTGCCCCAGAGCGCGGTCCACCGCGAGGACGGCCAGACCTTTCTCCTCGTCCAGCACGGCCCGTCGGAGTTCCACCGCCAGCGGGTCACCCTCGGCGCCGACCTCGACGGCTTCGTCGAGGTGAAGGCGGGCGTCGGCCCCGAGGACCGGGTGGCGGCGACCGGGAGCATCCTGCTCAAGAAAGCCGCAAGGTGATCACACGCCTCCTTGCCTTCGCCCTCCACCAGCGCTTCATCACGCTGGCCATGGCGCTCCTGCTCACGGTGGGCGGGATCGTGTCGTTCACGCGGCTCCCGATCGAGGCGTACCCCGACGTCGCCGACGTGCAGGTGGACGTCATCACCATCTGGCCGGGGCACGCCGCCGAGGAGGTCGAGCGGCTCATCACGATCCCGCTGGAGAAGGAGCTGAACGGGGTCGCCCGGGTCACCTTCCTGCGCTCCACCTCGATCTTCGGGCTCTCCAGCATCCGGGTGCTCTTCGCCGACGGCACCGACAACTACTGGGCGCGGCAGCAGGTGCAGGAGCGGCTGGCCCAGGCCGAGATCCCCGCGGACGCGCGGCCCCAGCTCGGCCCGCTCTCGACCGTGATCGGCGAGGTGTACCGCTACACGCTCCAGTCGGAGACGATGCCGCTCGTGGACCTGAAAGGACTTCAAGATTGGGTGCTCGAGCGCGAGTTCCGGAAGGTCCCGGGCGTGGTCGACGTGGTGTCCTGGGGCGGCGGCATCAAGCAGTACGAGGTCGTCGTCGATCCCGGCCGCCTCCGCGCCTACAACCTCACGCTCAAGCAGGTCTTCGACGCCGTCGCCGCCAACAACGCCAACGCGGGCGGCAGCTACATCCGCCAGGGCGAGTACGCGCTGATGGTGCGCGGGATCGGCCTGATCCAGTCCACCGCCGACATCGAGAATATCGTGGTGGCCGCCCAGAAGGGCACGCCCGTGCGCGTGCGGGACCTCGGCCGGGTGGGCGTGGGCCACGCCATCCGCTTCGGCGTCCTCGGGCGCGACCACGCGGACGACCTCGTGCAGGGGATCGTCCTCATGCGCAAGGGCGAGAACCCCGGCGCGGTGATCGAGGGCGTGCGGAAGAAGATCGACGAGATCAAGCGGCTCCTCCCCGCCGGCGTGGACATGCGCCCCTACTACAGCCGCGACCGCCTGGTGAGCACCACGGTGACGACCGTCATGCGCAACCTGGTCGAGGGCGCGGCCCTGGTCGTCCTCCTCCTCTCGCTCTTCCTCTACGACCTGCGGGCGGCGCTCATCGTGGCCCTGACCATCCCGCTCTCGCTCCTGTTCGCGTTCATCTTCATGGACCTCCGGGGCATCCCGGCCAACCTGCTCTCCCTGGGCGCCATCGACTTCGGGATCATCGTCGACGGCGCCGTGATCATGACGGAGAACATCGTGCGCCACCTGGCCGAGCGCCGGCCGACCGGCCACCGGGTGACGCGCGAGGTGCAGCACGCGGCGCTGGAGGTCGCGCGCCCGCTGACGTTCGCCGTGCTGATCATCATGACCGTGTACGTGCCGATCCTCACGTTCCAGCGGATCGAGGGCAAGCTCTTCCGCCCGATGGCCGTGACCATCTCGCTCGCCGTGATCGGCTCGCTCCTGCTCACGCTCACGCTGATCCCGGTCCTGTCGAGCTTCTTCTTCCGCCGGCCGCCCTCGGAGCGCGAAAGCCCGCTGCTCCGCTGGCTCCGGCGCCCGTACCTCCCCGCCCTCCGCTGGTGCGTGCGCCGGCCCCTGGTGCCGCTGGTGGGCGCGGGCGCGCTGCTGGCCCTCGCCCTGTTCACGTTCACGCTGCTCGGCAAGGAGTTCCTCCCGGAGCTGGACGAGGGCGACCTCTGGCTCCGGGTGAAGTTCCCCGTGGGCATCTCGCTCGAGGGCGCGCGCCCCTACGTCCACGACCTGCGCGAGCGGCTCCTCGCCTTCCCCGAGGTGCGCGTGGTCGTGTCGCAGCTCGGCGCGCCCGACGACGGCACGGACCCCAACGGTCCCGACAACGCGGAGTTCTACATCGGGCTCGAGCCGCGGGAGGCGTGGCGCTTCCGGGAGAAGACGGCGCTGATCGAGGCCATGGACCGGGCCATCTCGACCGTCCCCGGCATCACCACGAACTTCTCCCAGCCCATCAAGGACAACGTCGACGAGGCGCTGGCGGGGGTGAAGGGCGAGCTGGCCATCAAGCTCTACGGGCCGGACCTCTTCGTGCTGGAAGCCAGGGCCCGGGACATCGCGAAGGTGCTGGCCGGCATCCCCGGCGTCGCCGACCTCGACTACGACCACCTGGTGGGCCAGCCCCAGCTCCAGCTCGTGGTCGACCGCAACGCGGCCGCCCGCTACGGCATCAACGTGCAGGACGTCCAGGACGCCATCGAGGCGGCCACCAAGGGGCGCACGGTGACCGAGGTCTTCGAGGGCGAGCGGCGCTTCAACCTCGTCGTCAAGCTCGCCCAGGACGGCGATCCCCTCGCCAACCTCCGGAACCTCGCCATCAGCGCGCCCACCGGCGAGCGGATCCCCGTGACCCAGATCGCCGAGATGACCAAGACCGAGGGGCTCGCCCAGATCCTGCGCGAGGGCAACCTCCGTCGCGTGGCCATCAAGTGGAGCGCGCGGGGGCGGGACATGGGCGGGCTGGTGGCCGAGGCGATGGACAAGGTGCAAGCCCGGGTGCCGATGCCCGAGGGCTACCAGATGATCTGGAGCGGGCGCTTCGAGGACCAGCAGCGGGCCCTGGCCCGCCTCTACCTCATCGTGCCGCTCGTCGTGTTCATCATCTTCATCCTGCTCTTCGGCGCCTTCCAGTCGCTCGGCGACTCGCTCCTGATCATGCTGAACCTGCCCTTCGCCCTCATCGGCGGCACGCTCGCCCTGTGGCTCTGGGGGACGAGCTTCAACATCTCGGCGGCCGTGGGCTACATCGCGGTGTTCGGCGTGAGCGTGCTCAACGGCGTCGTGCTGGTCTCGTCCATCCGCCAGGCGTACGCCGAGGGCCTGCCGCTGCGGGAGGCGATCGTGAGAGGCTGCGAGATCCGCTTCCGCCCGATCCTGGTCTCGGCGATCGTGGCCGTGATCGGCTTCCTGCCCGCGGCCCTGTCCCACGGCATCGGCGCCGAGATCCAGCGGCCCTTGGCCCGTGTGGTCATCGGCGGCCTGATCTCGTCGACGGCGCTGACGCTGCTGGTGCTGCCGGCGATCTACGCCCTCTTCGCCCCGCGCGAGGTCAGCGCATCGGGTGACCGGCACGCGTGACGGCGACTCCGGGAGGGCGCGCGGGCTGGAGTGAGGCGGCGCGAGCCACGCTGTTGCGCACCACGCGCACCGGCACCAGCCGCTCGCCGTGCGTCATGGTCTCACCGCGGGCGTCGGTCAGCTCGAAGGAGCCCCGCTCCAGCCGGAGCATCGTCACGTCGGCGGCGGTGCCGGGGGAGAGGGTGCCGAGCCGGCCCGCCGCCCCGATCACCTTCGCGGGCGCCTCCGTGACCATGCGGACGACCTCGTCGAGGCCGAGGCCGAGCGCCAGGAACTTCGTCATGGTCGTGGCGAGGTCGAAGACCGGCCCGTGCACGTTGTACACGTGGAGGTCGCTGGAGATCGTGCCGGGCCGGAGGTCCTGAGCGAGGGCGGCGCGGGCCACCGCGAAGGCGAAGCTCCCGACGCCGTGGCCGACGTCGAAGACGACCCCCCGGCTGACCGCCCGCCGGGCCCCGTCGCGGACACGGCCGCGCTCGTCGAGGACGCCCTGCTCGCGCCCGTGGAAGCAGTGGGTCATCACGTCGCCCGGACGCAGCTCGCGCAGGATGTCGTCGAGCGGGATCGGCGTGTCGCCGACGTGAACCATGAGCGGCAGCCGGGCCGCCGCCGCGGTCTCGAGGGCCGTGGTCAGCGCCACTCGCGCGTTGGCGCCGGCCTGCTGGCGCGACAGTCGCACTTTGACGCCGTGGATGAGGTCGCGGTTGGCCTCGATGGTCTGGAGGGCCTTGGCCCGGTCGATGAAGCGGACGTCTTCCAGCTCGCCGATCTCCGCGCTCAGCATTCCGGTGGCGCTGATGTTGAGGAGCGGGAGGATGCGCGTCTCGGCCACCTCGATCACGTACTTGCGGAAGGCGGTGAACGTGAGCGCCCCCGCCGAGCCCGCGTCGACGACGGTGGTGGTGCCGGTGGCCAGACAGTGCGGATCCGGCTCGATGCCGTAGTGCGAGGCGCCGTAGTAGACGTGGACGTGGAGGTCGATGAGGCCGGGCGTGACGAGGAGGCCCCGCGCATCGATGACCTCCTCGCGGGGCTCCGGCCGGAGATTCTCGCCGAGGGCGGTCACGCGCCCGTCGGCGAGCCGAACGTCCCGCACCGCCGCGGGCCCCTGTCCGGGATCGACGACCGTGCCGCCCTGGATCAGCATCGCAGGGACCCGACACTACGCGGCGATCGGCGCGGTTGTCAATTGAGCGGACTCGAGTCGGACGCGTCAAGCATGGCCTGGAGACGTGCCGGGGTGATCGGAACTTCCCGGATCAGGACCGAGCGCGCCGCGAGCGCGTCCTCGATCGCGGAGGCGAGCGCGGCGGCCACGGGAAGCGCGCCGGACTCGCCGACCCCCTTGAAGCCGAGCGGGTCGAGCGGCGAGAGCGTCTCCAGGTGGTCGATCACCGTGGCGGGAACGTCCGTGGCCGTGGGCAGGAGGTAGTCCATGTAGGTGCCGGTCAGCGGCTGTCCCGCGTCGTCGTACACGACCTCCGCGAGCAGCGTCGCCCCGAGCCCGAGCGCGACGGCTCCCTGGATCTGCCCCTCGACGACCATCGGGTTGATGAGCCGCCCGCTGTCGTGGCCGATCCAGTACCCGCGGACGGCGACCCGGAGCGAGACTCACCTCGTGCATCTCTGATGCGAGCTGCACTCGCGCTGAGTGGGTGACGTAGAACCTACTGACGTCCCGATATCTCACGAAGTCTGATCTCAACAAGGGTATTGCCAGGCTCAACCAGCGTTGACTCTGACTCGCTCAAAACCTCGAGATACTGCCCCCCAGGATGTGTCCGGATTTTTCCCCTTAGCAAGAGCCGTTCAGCGCGCGCGGTGGGGTCTCGCGTTGCGTCAACGAGAAGCTTGTCGGACGGCGTCAACTTCGGTAGCGTGATCACATGACCGTCGACAAGAGTTACGGTGAATCTTTCCAGAGTGGCCTCTCCGCTGCTGCCGCTAACTTTCGTCATCACTCTCTGACCGTAGTGCGGTGATCTCGACGCTGCGCCCGTTCTCGCACAAGAGCCGAAGTGTCCGTGGATGGGTTTGAGCATCAGCGTATAGAGAGAGAAGGAACACTGAGAGTCCAGCGACCCAGGGCAGGGCTCTTGGGGTCCTCGGTCTCATCGCTGCCTCCGTGTACCGCCTAGACGCTCAGGCTGAGCGGCCGGCGTAGCCGGTCCGCTCAAGCCTGTTGTTCGCCTTCACGGCTCATCTCGCGATCCTGCCAGATGGACGGATCGCGATGCAGATCAACGACAGCAAACACAAGGATCTCCGATCCGTCGATTCGGTAGAAGACGCCGTAGGGAAACCGGCGTGGGATAGCTCGGCGCACCTCTCGGTGGACTATCTGGTATTGCATCGGGTTCAGACGAACGCGATCAAGAAGGGCATCGACCTGTTGCACGAACGCCAGGCCGAGGCCTACGCGCTGCCTTTCATACCATCGGGCGGCCTCCCGGATGTCCGCCTTGGCTTGCCGCCTGACAACCAGTCGGTAGGTCACAGGTCACGGAGGATATCGTCCCGTGCTGTCTCCCAGGCCTCAACATCGGTGGGCGTTTCCTGATGTTGCCGGATGCGCTCGTCCAGCAGGCGCCGTTCCCCCTCACTCAACGGCCGCTGCTCGAGCTCCCTCGCGACCTCATCCCAGAGCTCCTCCACGAGACGAGCCCGCTCTTCGACCGGAAGTCGTCGGAACGCCTCAACGATCTGCTGGGTATCCATCTTCAGTCACCTCTTAATTGTGACGGTACTGCCGAAAGGGCGCTCAAGTCCACCCCGCCCATGTTCGTGAGGGCGAAC
>JACQCN010000239.1 GCA_016201575.1 Candidatus Rokuibacteriota bacterium
ACCTACGGGCGCGTGTCGCGCTACGGCCTGGTCGCCTTCGCCTCGTCCCTCGACCAGATCGGTCCGTTCACCAAGGACGTGACGGACATGGCGCTGATGCTCCAGGTCATCGCCGGGCCCGACCCGCTCGACTCGACCTCGGCGCCCGTTCCCGTGCCCGACTACGCCGCGGCCCTGCGCCAGCCGATCACCGGCCTCCGGATCGGAGTGCCGGAGGAGTACTTCGTCGAGGGCATGGACCCGGAGGTCGAGCGCGCCGTGCGCGAGGCGATCGCCGTCCTGGAACGCCTCGGCGCCGCCGTGGAGCCGCTCTCGCTGCCCACGACCGACTTCGCGCTGGCCGCCTACTACGTGATCGCGCCGGCCGAGGCCTCCTCGAACCTCGCCCGCTACGACGGCGTGAAGTACGGCGCGCGCGTCGCCGGCGCCCGCGACGTGGTGGAGATGTACTCGCGGACCCGCGCGCAGGGCTTCGGCGCCGAGGTCAAGCGGCGCGTCATGCTCGGCACCTACGCGCTCTCGGCCGGCTACTACGAGGCGTATTACGGCAAGGCCCAGAAGGTGCGGACCCTCGTCCGCCGCGACTTCGAGGCGGCCTTCGGGCGGGTGGACCTGATCGTCGCACCGACCACGCCGAACGTGTCGTTCAAGCTCGGCGAGAAGGGAGACCCGCTGGCGATGTACCTGAACGACGTCTTGACGATCCCCGTCAACCTGGCGGGCCTGCCCGGCCTCTCCGTCCGCTGCGGCTTCACGCTGGCCGGGCTCCCGGTCGGGCTCCAGTTCATCGGCCAGGCCTTCGACGAGGCCACGCTGCTGCGCGCGGCCCACGCCTACGAGCAGGCCACCGACTGGCTCGCGCGGAGGCCTGCTCTCGGAGGGGGGCTCCGCCCCCCTTCCGGACCTCCCCCCGGGATTGCGCCGGCAAAGCCGGCGCTCGAACGCTGACCAAGGCCCGTGCGGAGTACTGTTCCGTGAGTGCGGTGGCCCCGGAGTACGAGGTCGTCATCGGGCTCGAGGTCCACGCCCAGCTCCTCACCCGCTCGAAGATGTTCTGCGGGTGCCCGACGACCTTCGGCGCCCCGCCGAACAGCCAGACCTGCCCGATCTGCCAGGGCATGCCGGGCACGCTCCCGGTGATCAACCGCCGCGCGATCGAGTTCGGCGTGCGCACCGCGCTGGCCTTCCACGGCCGCGTCAACGAGCACTGCCGGTTCGCGCGGAAGCACTACTACTACCCGGATATGCCCAAGAACTACCAGATCAGCCAGTACGAGGAGCCGCTCGCCGAGCACGGCTGGCTCGAGGTCCAGGTGGACGGTGAGACGCGGCGCGTCGGCATCCAGCGCCTGCACCTCGAGGAGGACGTGGGCAAGCTGATCCACGAGGGCTCGCTCGAGCGGGCCACCTCGAGCCTGGTGGACTTCAACCGCTCGGGCGTGCCGCTCATGGAGACGGTCTCGCGGCCCGACATCCGCTCGCCCGAGGAGGCCGCCGCCTACCTCCGGGCCTTCCGCGCGGTCCTGCTCTACCTCGGCGTCTGCGACGGGAACATGGAGGAGGGGAGCCTCCGCTGCGACGCCAACGTATCTCTGCGGAAGACGGCGTCGCCTGAACTCGGCACCAAGGTCGAGATCAAGAACATGAACTCCTTCCGCAACGTGCAGCGGGCCCTCGAGTTCGAGGTGCGGCGCCAGGCCGAGGCCCTCGACCGCGGCGAGCGGATCGTCCAGGAGACGCGGCTCTGGGACGCCGACCGGGCCTACACCCGCGCCATGCGCTCGAAGGAGTACGCGCACGACTACCGCTACTTCCCCGAGCCCGACCTGGTGCCGCTCCGGCTCGATCCCGCGTGGGTGGAGGAGATCCGCGCCGGGCTGCCGGAGCTGCCCGGCGAGCGGCGCCAGCGCTTCGTCTCGCAGTACGGGTTACCGCCGCCGGACGCGGAGATCCTTACGCAGAATCGGGCCCTGGCCGATTACTACGAGAACGCGGTGCGCGTTGCGCAGCGGCCGAAGCCCGTCGCGAACTGGGTGTTGTCCGAGTTCCTGCGCAAGGTCCCGGGCGACGATCCGCAGGCCATCGCTGCCGCGCCAACGAAACCCGCGCAACTTGGCGGATTAGTCCTGCTTATCGACGATGGCACCATCAGCGGCAAGATCGCCAAGGACGTCTTCGAGAAGATGTTCCGGTCGGGCGAGGACGCGGCCACGATCGTGGAGCGCGAAGGCCTCACGCAGGTGGCCGACACCGCCGCCCTCGCCGCCGTCGTGGACCAGGTCCTCGCCGC
>JACQCN010000240.1 GCA_016201575.1 Candidatus Rokuibacteriota bacterium
GCGGCAGCGGCGGCGGCGGCCATACCAGCCTGGTCGGCTCCGGCTTCTCCGCCACCGTCGCGCAGCCGGCGAAGAACAGCGCAAGAAGAGTCGCCGCGGCGCGCTCGGCGTGCCCTCGCCGCCGCCGGTCACGGCCCTGGGTCGCACGTCCCCGGAACATGGCGCTGGTCTCCTTTTTCACTTCGCCAGGCCTTTGATGAACTCCACCACGTCGCGGACGTCGTCGTCCTTCAGCATGGCCCCCCAGGCCGGCATGAGCGCCGACTTCCCCACCGCCGGCCCGCCCTTCTGGATGATGGCGGCGAGATACTCATCCTTCACGCTGTCCATGTACGCCTTGTCCGTCAGGTCCCTGGGCTTGGGCTTCAGTGCCGCGCCCGCTGGCCCGTCACCCTTGCCACTCTCCCCGTGGCACGCGACGCAATACTTCCCGTATAGGGTCTTGCCCTTTTCCCCGTTCGCCTGCGCGACGGTCGGAAGCAGTACCGCGGTGATCAGGATCCACGTCCTCGTCTTCACCATCGTTCCCCTCCCAGTTTCCGTGCGGCACCCTGGTACATGTGCAATTGGCGTTCCGCTTGCCGGCCCGGCTATTCCACATGCCGATGCCGGTTCCCGTTTTTCCACCGATTTGCTCCGTTTGTTCGGGCTGTTGGAGGTGGGGAACCGACGTAATTCGGCCGCATCTCCCCGTGACCGTGCTGGACTCGTTCCTCGGAAGGCTTTTGAGTAGCGAGACGCTGCCGCCCCAGCGGGGCGACCGAGGGACAATGACGATGGGGAATTCCCCTCAGTAGGTCGGGGAATATCACCCGTCCAAATTCACTAGTTCACCAGCTCGTCATCCCCGTTGCTCCGCCCGAGCCCGAACTTCTTCACGCGATACCGGAGCTCGTCGCGGGTAAGGTGGAGAAGCCGGGCCGCATGCGTCTGATTTCCCCGCGTCTGCTCCAGTGCCTGGCGGACGAAGTCGCGCTCGACTTCCTCCAGAACGATCCCCGTCCGGGGGAGCATGAACACCGGGGCGGGGGCCACGCCACCCAGGCGGGTGATCTCCGAGGGGAGGTGAACGGGCAACAGCTCGCCGGTCTCTTCGAGGATCATCGCGCGCTCGATGACGTTCCGGAGCTCGCGCACGTTGCCCGGCCAGTCGTACGCGGTCAGAAGGCGCTCCGCCTCGGGCGAGAGGCGGGGGGGCGGCTTCTTGAACTCCCGGCTGAAGTGCGCGAGGAAGTGCCGGGCGAGCAGCGGGATGTCTTCCCGTCGCTCGCGCAGCGGCGGGATCGTGATCGTCACGACCTGGAGCCGGTAGTACAGATCCTTCCGGAACGTCCCCTCGTCGACGGCGCTCCGTAGCTCTTTGTTCGTCGCCGCGACCACCCGCATGTCCACGGCGATGTCCTTCGTGCCTCCGAGCCGACGGAAGCGGTGCTCCTCGAGGACGTGGAGCAGCTTGGCCTGGAGGCCGGGCGTCATGTCGCCGATCTCGTCGAGAAAGATGGTGCCCCGGTGCGCGAGCTCGAGGAGGCCCTTCTTCTGCGCCTTGGCGTCGGTGAACGCGCCCCGCTCGTGGCCGAACAATTCCGACTCGAGCAGGGCCTCCGGTATCGCCGTGCACGCGATCTCCATGAACGGCTCGTCGGCGCGCTCGCTTTCGTAATGGAGGGCTTTGGCGAGGAGATCCTTGCCGGTCCCGCTTTCGCCCTGGATGAGGACCGTCGTGGCGCCGCTGGCGCTGACCTTCCGGGCGAGGGCGATCACGTCACGGATGGGCCGGCTCATCCCGATGATGCGGTCGAAGTGGAACGGATACGAATGCGTCTCCCGCAGGTACTCGACCTTTTCCCGGAGCTGGCGCGTCTCCAGGGCATTCCGCAGCGTGACCTCGAGGTTCTCGAAGTCGATCGGCTTGGAAAGATAGTCGTAGGCGCCCAGCCTCATGGCTTCGACGGCGGTGTTGATGTCGGCGTAGGCCGTCATGATGATGACCTGGACATTCGGCTGCATGTCCTTGATCTGCCGAAGGATCTGGATGCCGTCCAGGTCGGGCAGCCGCAGGTCGAGCAACACGACATCCGGCACTTCCCTGCGCACCGCCGCCAGGGCCGCCTCCCCGTTCTCCGCCGTCTCGACCTCGCAGCCGGATTTCACGAGCGTCTGCTCGAGGGACCACCGGATCAGACGCTCGTCGTCAACTACCAGCACTCTCGATGGCATGGTCCTGTACTCCCACCGCTGCGCCGGGCCCGATCCGGGGCGAGGGCAGCGTGATCCTGAATGTCGTGCCATGGCCGGCCGCACTGTCGACCGCGATCCGACCGCCGTGCTGCTCGATGATCCGGGCGGCGATCGGGAGGCCGAGTCCCGTCCCTTGCGCCTTCGTGGTGAAGAAGGGCTGGAAGATACGGGCGCGATGCTCGGGCGGGATGCCGATACCGGTGTCGCTGATCTCCACGGCGACGGCCCACCCCCCGGCCTCCTCCTGCAGCCGCGTGCGGATCGTCAGTCGTCCGCCCTGCGGCATCGCCTGCCTGGCGTTGACGAGGATATTGAGGAACGCCTGGTGCAGGAGGTTCGCGTCCGCGAGCAGCGGGGGCAGATCCCGCTTGAGCTGCGGGACGACCTCGACGCCGTTCTGGGCCACGAAGCGCAGGCTGTGCGACAGGAGGGTGTTGACGTCCACCACCGTCAGTTGCGGCGCCCGCGGTCGCGCGAGCTGCAGCAGATCGCTGAGCGTCTTGTTCATGCGGGCGATCTGCGCCTGGACGTCGGAGAGCAGGACGTGCTGCTCGGCGCCGGACTCGTACTGACCGGACAGCACGTGCAGCGCTCCCGAGATGCCCGCCAGCGGATTCCGGAGCTCGTGGGCGAGACCGGCCGCCAGCTCGCCGACCGTCACGACACGGTCGAAGTGGGCGAGCTGCTCCTGTTGCTGCCGGAGCAGCTCGCCCTGCCGGCGCTTGTGCTCCGCCAAGACTCCCAGACACGCGCCGACGAGCGCGTCGAAGGCGATGCGGATCGCGAAGGCCGGCATCGGGGGCGGCCAGTCTCCGGCGAGGGCGTAGAGCACGCCCGAGGCCGCGGCCACCCCCAGGCCGGTTGCGAGACCGAAGTAGAACGCATGGACCGCGATCAAGAGCGTGAACCCGAGATGGAACTCGCTGGCGAATCCGCCGGTGATGCGCACGAGGAGGAACACGAGCCCGAGGTCGAAGACGAGCGCGACGCGGTAGAGCATCGCGATCCGGCCGGGGCGAACGGCGTTGAGGAGATAGAGCCCGATGCTGAACACGAGGAACATGGCCAGGATCGGGAGCTGAGGCGCTCTCGTCCAGTCTGGCGCGAGCGTCCTCCAGGAAAGCCCGACGACGATGAGGCCGGCGCGAAGTCCGGCGAACCACAGGTCGATGGCCTCGAGCCCGAGCGCGGTCTCGCATCGCGTCAAGAACTCGCGGTGCCACGGCCCTCCGTCGCGAGGCGCTGTTCCCCACAGGCGGGGACCTTTCTCTGCATGGTGCCCTGCGGGCAAGGCAGGGGGCAGTCGGGTGTCCATCACATCGATGATGTTCATCAACGATGCCAACCGACGGTGCCGGGATGAACGTCGGGAAATCCCTGTCGTCTCTGTCACCGAGCATCCCGCGGAGCCAGGGTCTCGGGCGAAAGGTGTGGCCTCCGTGTCTCAGGAGGTTTGGGGGTTGTGACCTCGATGCCCCACTTGTCGGTGAAGGTCGCGGCGTCCGCCGTCCTATCGGCTCGAAATCGCGTCGCTGGAGCTTGGCACCTGGCTTGCTCAGCCTGGCGGTCGTCAGTCGGGTCCTGGTTCCGAGAGGATTCTCGGCGGTCAGCGGCATGTGGGGGTACACAACGGGGAGGCGCGCTGACAGCATGACGCGTGTACTCGGTTCGCTTGCAGGACTCGGCCTGGTGGCGGGTCTGGCGATGGGCTTCGGCGTCGCGCCGCGTGAGATCACGCAGGGCAACGTCCAGCGCATCATGTACCTGCACGTGCCCACCGCTTGGGTCGCCTACCTCGCCTTCGGCACCGTCTTCGTCGCCTCTGTCGCCTACCTATGGACGCGCTCGGCCGCCGCCGACCGGCTCGCCCAGGCCTCGGCCGAGGCGGGCGTCATCTTCACGGGCGTCACGATCGCCGCCGGATCGATCTGGGGCAAGCCCACCTGGGGTACCTGGTGGACGTGGGACGCGCGGCTCACGAGCGTCGCCCTCCTGTTCGTCATGTACCTCGGCTACCTGCTCCTGCGCGGGATGATCGAGGAGCGGGAGCGGGCCGCCCGCTACAGCGCCGTCCTCGGCATCGTCGCCGCGCTCGACATCCCGCTCGTGCACTTCTCGGTCTACTGGTGGCGGACGCTCCACCAGCCGCCGTCGCTCATGAAGCCGGGACCGGCCACCATGCCGCCCGTGATCGTCGCCGCGCTGCTGGTCAACGTGGTCGCCTTCACGCTGCTCTACGCCTACTTCGTGGCCAAGCGGCTCCGCTCGCTCCGGCTCGAGGAGGAGGCGCTCGCCTGATGCCCGACAACTGGCAGTTCGTGGCAGGCGCCTACGGCCTGGCGGTCCTGGTGCTGGGCGGCTACTGGCGGAGGCTCGTGCGGCTCGAGCGCAAGGCCAAGTCCGCCGGCACCCGGCTCCGCAGGCGCTCCCGCCGGCTCGCAAGGTCCGCATGACACCCAGCGCCAAGTTCCTCGCGGGCGGCCTCGCCATCTTCGCGGCCCTCGTCTACATGATCTACGCGGGCCTCACGCAGTCGGCGGTCTACTTCATCACGCCCTCGGAGCTCCAGGCCGCGCCCGTCACCGGCAAGGACTATCGGCTCGGCGGGATGGTCCTCCCCGGCTCGGTGAAGTGGAACCCCGCCACGCTCGACCTCGCGTTCGCGCTCTCGGACGGCAAGGCCAGCGTCCCTGTCCGGCACCGGGGCACCGCGCCCGATCTCTTCGGCGAGGGCCGGGGCGCCGTGGTCGAGGGCAGCTGGACCGGGGACGGCTACTTCAAGGCCTCGCAGATCATGGCCAAGCACTCGGAGGACTACAAGGCCCCGCACGGGACCCCGGGGGACGCCAGCTACCGCGACCTGCTCCGCACCCTGAAGAAGGACGGGACGGCGCGATGATCCCGGAGATCGGCACCGGCGCGCTGGCCGTGGGCGCCGCGCTGGCGCTCTACGGCGCCGTCGCGGCGGCCGTCGGCGCGGGCACCGGGCGGCCGGCGCTGATCGCGTCGGCGCAGCACGCCGCCCTCGCCGTCTTCGCCCTCGTCACCGGCTGCGTCCTGCTCCTGGCCTCCGCCTTCCTGACCTTCGACTTCTCCGTCCGGTACGTCGCGATCCAGACGAACCTCGCCACGCCGTTCTACTACCGGATCACCGCGGTGTGGGGGGCGCTCGAGGGCTCGATCCTGCTGTGGGCGTGGATGCTCACGCTCTACACGCTCGTCATGGTCCTCCGCCACCGCGCCCAGCGGGCCCTCTACCCCTGGGCGCTCGCCGTGATGCTCGGCATCGTCGCCTTCTTCCTCGTCGTGATGACGATCCCGGCCCCGCCCTTCGAGCGCCTGACGCCGGTCCCGCCCGACGGCCGCGGCCTCAACCCCCTGCTCGAGGACACCGGCATGATCACTCACCCGGTGGCGCTCTACCTGGGCTTCACGGGCTTCTCCGTGCCCTTCGCCTTCGCCCTGGCCGCGCTGATCACCGGGCGGGTCGGCGACGCCTGGATCGCCACGACGCGGCGCTGGACGATCATCGCCTGGTACTTCCTCTCCCTCGGCCTCCTGATCGGCGGCTGGTGGAGCTACCACGTGCTCGGCTGGGGCGGCTACTGGGCGTGGGACCCGGTGGAGAACGCGGCGTTCATGCCGTGGCTCACGGGCACCGCGTTCCTCCACTCGGCGATGATCCAGGAGCGGCGGCGGATGCTGAAGCTCTGGAACATCTCGCTGGTGATCCTCACCTTCGGCCTCACGATCTTCGGCACGTTCCTCACGCGCTCGGGCGTGATCGCCTCGGTCCACGCCTTCAGCCAGGGCTCGATCGGCGCCTTCTTCCTCTCCTTCCTGGCCCTCGTGCTGCTGGGGGCCTTCGGCCTGCTGGCCTGGCGCTGGGACCGGCTGCGCGCCGACGGCGAGCTCGACTCCGTCCTCTCGCGCGAGTCGGCGTTCCTGCTGAACAACCTCGCGCTGGTGGCGGCGGCCTTCACGGTCTTCTTCGGCACCGTGTTCCCGCTCCTGAGCGAGGCCGTCCGCGGCGTCAAGGTGAGCGTGGGCGCGCCCTTCTTCAACCAGGTCAACGTGCCGCTCTTCCTGGCCCTGATCTTCCTGATGGGCGTGGGCCCCCTCATCGCCTGGCGCCGCGCCTCCGTCGAGAACCTCACGCGGAACTTCCTCGGGCCGGTGGCGGTCGGCATCGGGGCGGCGGCCGTGCTGTGGCTCGTCGGCGTGCGCTCGACGCTGGCGGTGCTCACGCTGGGGCTGACCGTGTTCACCGCCGGCACCATCGCGCTGGACTTCTCGCGGGCCGCCCGGACCCGCATGCGCGGCGGCCTCGGCCTCCTGCCCGCGATGGCGACGGTGCTCCGCCGTCACAACCGCCGCTACGGCGGCTTCGCCATCCATTTCGGCATCCTCATCATCGCCCTCGGCGTCACCGGCTCCCAGGCGTGGTCGGTGCAGACGGAGGCCACGCTCAGGCCGGGCGAGGCGGTGCGGCTGGCGGGCTACCAGGTGCGCTTCGACGGCCTCTCCGCCGCCCAGGACTCGACCCACGCCAAGGTCATCGGCACCTTCACCGTCTCGAACGGGCGCGGCGAGGTGACGGTGATGCGGCCGACCAAGAAGTTCTACCCGCAGGAGCAGTCGCCGATCGCCGGCGTCGACTACCGCATGGGCCTCAAGGAGGACCTCTACCTGGTCCTCGGCGACTTCGCCCGCGACGGCTCCCAGGCCACGGTGAAGGCCCTCGTCAACCGCCTGGTGAGCTGGATCTGGATCGGCGGCCTCGTGCTGACCCTCGGCGCGCTCCTCGCCATCATCCCCGACGACACGCGTGCGTAGCCTGTGGAAGTGGCTGATCCC
>JACQCN010000215.1 GCA_016201575.1 Candidatus Rokuibacteriota bacterium
ACCAGGTCGCGCACCACCGCGACGATGTCCGAGTGGGGCGCGGTGTGGGGCGCGACGGCGGCCTCGGCTTCGGACCGCTCCGGAGCGGCCCCGCGTGGGGGCGCGTGACGCTGAACCGGGGCCTGCCCATGCGCCCGTCCACGCGACCGACCCCGGCCGCCGCGGCGGCGGTGCCGTCGGTCCGGCTCGGCCGGCTCCCGAGGGCGCACGGTCGGCTCGGGCTCGGGGCGCGACGCCCCGTCGTCCCGGATGCCCGCGAGCGATCGGTACGAAAGCCGGCGGAACGCGATGCCGAGGCTCGCCGCCACGTCCCCGACCGCGTCGAACGCCCGGTCGTCCGAGATGATCTCCGCGATGTCCCCGGCCCTCGCCCCCGCGAGCCACACGCCCGCCGTGACCGCGATGCGCAGGTCGCTCCAGTCGCGGACGCCGGTCGAGGGCGCGCTGTGCACGAGATGGGCGCCGTGGCGGGCGAGGAGCCGCGCCGTGTCCTGGGCGACGACCTTCCAGTTCCCGACGGCGACCAGCTCGGTCGTCTGGCCCATGCGGTCGATCGCGAGGTGATCGAGCAGGCGGGCGATGTGCTCGACCCGGCTCGAGTTCTCGACATCGAAGAAGATCGCGCGGCGCGAGGCGGGAAGCGGGCGCGGAGGCTCGGGCGGCGAGACGCGCGCGGCGAACGCGGGCTCGGGCGCGGCGGTCGCGACGAGCGCCTCCGCCGTCTCCCGCTCGGCCGGCGGCGCGGGCGCGGGCTCGAGGGCCTCGATCCTCCCCGGACGCGCTTCGGTGGGCTTCCTCGCGCGGCGGCGGGACGCTCCAGTCCGGCCGCGCCGGCTTGGTGTGGAGTTTCGTGCCGGCGTCACGGCTCGCTGTCTCTTCTCAAATCAGGTCCCTCCCGTCAGGCGACACCACACAATAGCATCCCGGAGGGCCCGCGGGGCCGCGACACCGGCCGCCCCCGGCTCAGCGGGGCACTCTCCCCCCCTCGGAGACGAGCGGGCTCAGCGCGGCGATGAAGTCCCGCGAGCTGGACACCGAGCCGAAGACCCCGCCCTGCATCTTGATCATCTGGATCGCCGCGCGGTAGTTGCCCTCGTCGGTCGCGCCCGTGCAGTCCTCGAGCAGCAGGCACTCGTAGCCGCGATCGTTGGCGTCCCGCATCGTCGTGTGCACACACACGTCGGTCGTGATGCCGGTGATCACCAGGTGCGTGATCGCGCGGTTCCGCAGCAGGATGTCGAGGTCGGTGGCGTAGAAGCTGCCCTTGCCCGGCTTGTCCACCACGAGCTCGTCGGGCAAGGGCTTGAGCTCCGCCACGATGTCCCAGCCCGGCTCCCCGCGCACCAGGATGCGGCCGGCGGGGCCGGGATCGCCGATGCCCGCACCGATCCGCCGGCTCCGCCACCGCTTGTTGGGCGGGCAGTCGGACAGGTCGGGCCGGTGCCCCTCGCGCGTGTGGATGACGGTGAAGCCCGGGATCCGCCGCACCGTGTCCAGCACGTCCTGGATGGGCTTGATGGCGCGGGCGGTGAGGCCGATGTCGTAACCCATCTTGTCCACGTAGCCGCCCTTGCCGCAGAAGTCGTGCTGCATGTCGATGACGAGCAACGCGGTCCGGGCGGGATCGATGTCGCCGTCGTAGGGCCAGTCGTAGGGGTCCGCCTTCACCGTGATGCCCATGGGAGGCCTCCTATCTCGGCACGTCGCCCACGACGCCTTCCGTGTACCAGCTCATCTTCTCGATGAAGTCGAACGAGGGCTTCGCTCCTTCCTTCAGCAACACCGTGCCCTTGTTGTCCTTCATCGGGCCCTGGAAGACGACGTACTTGCCGTCCACGATCTCCTTCCGCCGGGCGAGCACCGCCTGCTGCACGGCCCTGGGGACCGCCGTGCCGAACGGCGCCAGCTCGACGTAGCCGCTCTCGAGGCCGCCGCGCGCGTGCGTGTTCACCCAGCGGTCGGCCTTGCCTTCCATCACGTCCTGCACGATGCGGACGTAGAGCGGCCCCCAGTTCCAGGCCGCGCCCGTGATCCACCCCTTCGGGTTGAACTTCTGCAGGTCGGCGGAATGGTACCCCACCGAGAACACGTTGCGCTTGGCCGCCGTCTCGACTACCGGGCGCGGGCAATCCTGGTGCTGGCTCAGGACGTCGGCGCCGAGGTCGATCAGCGCGTTGGCGGCCTCGGCGGCCTTGCCCGGGTTGCACCACTCCCCGGTGTAGATGACGCGGGTCTGGATCTTCGGGTTCACCGACCGCGCGCCGTAGGTGAGCGCGTTGATGTTCTGGAGCGTCTGCGGGATCGGGTGGGCGGCCACGAATCCGATCGTGTTGGTCTTGGTCACCTTCCCGGCGGCCAGGCCGGCCAGGTACATCGGGTTGTAGATGTAGCCCCAGTAGGTGCCGACGTTGGCGGAGTGCTTGAAGCCCCCGGCGTGCATGAGCACCACGTCGGGGTGCCGCTTGCCGACGTTGATGGCGGGATCGAGGTAGCCGTAGCTCGTGGGGAACAGGAGCTTCGCGCCCTTCTGGATCATCTGCTCCATCACGCGCTCGACTTCCGCGGTCTCGGGGATGTTCTCCGCGGTGAGGACCTCGACGCTGCCGAGCTTGGCCTCTACGGCCTTCCGCCCGCGATCGTGCTCGTAGTTGTAGCCGTAGTCGTCCTTGGGCCCCACGTAGACGAAGCCCACGATGAACTTCTTCGCCTGCGCCCGGGCCGCTGTGTCGCCGGCCAGCAGCAGCCCGAAGACTCCTCCGATCAGTGCCAGCGCCAGAACCGTTCTTCGCATGGTCCGCCTCCTCATTTGAGTCCTTCGAACACTTCCTTCAGCCCTTCGGGCATGGTGTGCCGCTGCGCCCGCGCCAGCAGCAGCAAACCGACGAGTGTCAGCAGGTACGGCGTCATGTCCAGGAAGTACGGCGACAGGGCCACCCCGCGCGCCTGGATCTGGAGCTGGAGCGCGAAGACGGCGCCGAAGATCACGGCGCCCAGGACGGCCCGCAGGGGGTGCCAGGTGGCGAAGATCACCAGCGCCACCGCGATGAAGCCGCGGCCGTTGGACATGCCCTCGACCCAGCTCCGCGCGTAGGCCAGCGAGAGGTGGGCGCCGGCGACGCCGGCCAGGACGCCCCCGCACACCACCGCCGCGTACTGGACGACCGCAGTGGGCAGGCCCGACGCGAAGGCCACCGCCTGGCGCTCGCCCACCGCGCGGAGCGCCAGCCCCCACTTCGTGTAGAAGAGGATCAGCCAGATCAGCGGCGCCAGCAGGTAGGCCCCGTACACGAGCACGTCGTGGCTGAACAGGAGCCGCCCGACCACGGGCAGGTCCGACAGGCCCGGCACCGCCAGCGGCGCCACCGCGTTGATCTTCACGGCCACGTACGGCCGGCCCACGAACGACGTCACGCCGAGACAGAGGAACATCAGGGCCAGGCCGCTGGCGATCTGGTTGGCCCGCACCGTCACCACCATGAAGGCGTGGACCAGGCTCGCCGCGCCGCCGGCGAGCGCGGCGGCCGCGATGCCCAGCAGCGGGCTCTGGGTCTGGGCGGTGGTGATGAAGCCCGCGCACGCGCCCACGAGGATGGCGCCCTCCACGCCGAGGTTCACGATGCCCGCCCGCTCGGCGATCACCTCGCCGAGCGTGGCGTAGAGGATGGGCG
Source organism: Candidatus Rokuibacteriota bacterium (assembly GCA_016201575.1). Lineage (GTDB taxonomy): Bacteria > Methylomirabilota > Methylomirabilia > Rokubacteriales > CSP1-6 > AR9. The sequence continues at coordinate 3,669 of JACQCN010000215.1, forward strand.
TGCCCGCCCGGATGCCGCCCTCGAGCACGCTCGCGAGCATCGCCAGCACGTCAGGCCGTCCGCGCCGCCCGGAAGCGGCTGCCGAGCACGACGAAGAAGATGAGCGCCATGATGATGTTCACGGTCGCGTACGGGAGCCCGAGGCTGATCTGGACCTGGTCGCCGCCCACCGAGAGCACGCCGAGCAGGACCGCCATCGCCACGATCCCGAGCGGGTGGTGCAGCGCGAGCCAGCTCACGAGGAAGCCGGTGTAGCCGAAGCCCGTCGAGATGCCGGGGCGGAGCCGCGACTGGATGGCGCAGACCTCGGCCATGCCCGCCAGCCCGGCGAGCGCGCCGCCGGCGCACATCGTGAGCAGGATGTAGCGGCCGAGCGGGATCCCGGCCCGCACGGCCGCCTCCGGGTTGTCGCCGATCACGCGCACCTCGTAGCCCCAGCGGGTGCGCCGCAGGACGAAGTAGAAGAGCGCGATCGCGACCAGCGCGAACCAGAGGCCGGCGTGGATGCGCGTGCCCCAGTAGAGCCCGAGCCGGGCCGAGTCCGAGAACTCGGGCGTGAACGGCCAGTTGTAGCTCAGCGGGTCCTTCCACGGCCCGCGCACCACGTACTCCACGAGGAGGACGATCACGTAGTTGAGGAGCAGCGTGGAGATCGTCTCGTTGACGCCGGCGGCCCAGCGGAGCACGGCCGGCACGAGGGCGGCGGCGGCGCCCCCGAGGAGCCCGAGCGCGACGAGGCCCGGGAGGAGCGCGGCGCGCGGCAGGAAGCCGAGCGTGAGCGCGCCCCACGTCGCCGCCATCGCTCCCGCGTGGAGCTGCCCCTCGCCGCCGACGTTCAGCAGGCCGATGCGGGCGGGGATCGCGGTGGCGGCGGCGCAGAGCATCAGCGGGATCGCGCGCACCACGACCTCGCTGAGGCCGTAGGTGCTGCCGAACGCGCCCGCGAAGATCGCGCGGTAGGCCGCGAGCGGGTTCTTGCCGAACAGCAGCAGGAAGATCCCGACCGCCACGAAGGCGAGCGCCGTCAGGCCGAGGAGCCGGACCGGGATCAGGAGGCGGGAATCGGCGAGGCGGGCGAGTCGTGCCATTCGTGTCGCTTGGCGCCGGTCATGAGCAGCCCGATGTCGACGGTGTCGATCTCGCCCGGCCGGAACGCGCCGACGATCGCCCCGCGGGAGAAGACCACGAGCCGGTCCGACAGGTCGAGCAGCTCGTCGAGGTCCTCGGAGATGAGGAGGATGGCCGCGCCCCCGTTGCGGGCCATCATCAGCAGCTCGTGGGCCATGCGCGTGGCGGCGACGTCGAGGCCCCGCGTGGGATAGAAGGTCACCAGGAGCTTCGGCCGGCGGGAGAGCTCGCGGAGCAGCAGGAGCCGCTGCACGTTCCCGCCGGAGAGAGTGCCCACGGGAACCGTCAGGCGGGGAATCGTGAGCCCGAAGTTCTCGATGCGCTCCTCGATCGCCCGCCGGATCGCCCGCCAGTCGGTGAAGAGCCCGCCGCGCGGCATGAAGCGGCGGCGCTCCGTGAGGATCATGTTCTCGGCGATGGTCAGCCCGGGGGCCACGCCCATCCGCAGCGGATCCTCGGGGATGCAGGCCACGCCCGCCTCCAGCATCCGCGCCGTCGTGGCGTGGGAGACGTCCACGCCGTCGAGGAGGATGCGCCCGTGGGCGGCGCGCCGCAGGCCGAGGATCGCCTCGCCGAGCTCGGTCTGGCCGTTGCCGGTGACGCCGGCGACGCCGAGGATCTCGCCGCCGTGGAGGCTCAGGCTGACGCCGGCCAGGCCGCAACGGCCGCGCTCCCCGGGCACGCTCACGCTCTCCAGCTCGAGCACCGGGCGCGCGCCGTCGGCGCGACCCCGCCGCGAGAACGTGTCCGTGCGCAGCTCCCGCTCGCCCAGGAGCATGTAGGCGAGGTCCTGCTCCGTCGCCTTGTCCCGGCTCAACGTCCCCACCACCGACCCCTTGCGCAGGACCGTGATGCGATCGGCGATCGCCATCACCTCCTTGAGCTTGTGGGTGATGAAGAGGATCGTGTAGCCGTCGCGTCGCAGTGTCTGGAGGATCTCGAACAGGCCGCGGATCTCGTGCGGCGCGAGCACGCTCGTAGGCTCGTCGAGGATCAAAATGCGGGCGCCGCTCACCAGCAGCTTGATGATCTCCACCCGCTGCTGCTCGCCCACCGAGAGCTGCCACACCTTCGCGTCCGGATCCACGGTGAGGCCGTAGCGCGCGCCGTACTGGCGGACGCGCTCCCGGATATCGGCCGTGTCGGGGACGACGCCGAGGCGCGGGAGGGCGAGGGCGATGTTCTCGACGACCGAGAAGGCGGGGATGAGCATGAAGGACTGGAACACCATGCCGATGCCCGCCCGGATCGCGTCGGACGGGGAGCGGAGGTCCAGGCGCGCGCCGTCGACGGAGATCGTGCCCGCGTCCGGCTGATAGAAGCCGTAGAGCACCTTCATCAAGGTGCTCTTGCCCGCGCCGTTCTCCCCGAGCAGCGCGTGAATCTCGCCCCGGTCGACCTCGAGGTTGATGCCGCAGTTGGCGAGGACGCCGGGGAAGCTCTTGGTGATGCCGTCGAGGCGGAGGTACACGACGGCGGGGCCTGCTGCAACGGCTGTGCCCCGGGGGAGCGACGAAGAAGGGAACGAACTCAAGAAGTCAGTCGGGCACGCAGCCGGCGCCCCCGCCTAAACTTTGGGCACTCGCCGCCGTATGCGTTCGCCGTGAGCACCGGGACCCAGTAACGTGTCGGACCACCTTCGGTTTGAGCGCCCACGTTGCTGGCATTCCCTAGCGCGGATCATTCACGAACGCCGGCGCCGAGCGGCGGGCGGGTCCTGGCGCGGCAGGCAGGCTCGCCCGTCCTCGCTCGATACCCCACTCGCTGCGGGCGGACGGGCTGCCTGCCGCGCCACCCGCCCGGCTCCCGTGGTGCCGTTCGTGAATCATGTGCGCTAGTACCCCTTGCGCTTGTCGACCAGACCCAGGAGCGGCCGGCCGGCGCGGAGGCGGCGGAGGTTCTCGCAGAAGACGGCGACCGCGCGCTGGGCGCGCCGCGGCGAGCCGCCGGCCGTGTGCGGAGTCACGATCACGCGCGGGTGCGTCCAGAGCCGGTGGCCGGGCGGCAGCGGCTCGGGGTCCGTGACGTCGAGGCCCGCGCCCCAGATGCGGCCTTCGTCGAGGGCGGCGAGCAGGTCCTCGCCGTGGACGATCGCGCCCCGCGTGACGTTGATCAGGATCGCGTGGGGCCGCATCCGCCGGAAGAGGTCGCGCGTGAACAGGTGCTGGGTCGCCTTGGTGAGCGGCAGCGCGATGACCACCACGTCGGAGGCCTCGAGCAGGTCGTACAGCCGGTCGGGCTTCCAGACCGCCTCCACCCCGGGCTCGGGCGCGACGTCCTCGATATCGACCGCCAGCACGCGCAGCCCGAACCCGAGCGCGCGCCGGGCGACCGCGCGCCCGGTGCCGCCGAAGCCCACGATCCCCATCGTCTGCTCGAACAGCTCGCGCTGCTCCTTGCGGATCGGCTCGCGCAGCCCGAAGTCGGGCCGGCGCAGGGCCGTGTGGACCCCGCGCGTCAGCCCGAGCAGCAGCGCGAACGCGTGCTCGGCCAGATGGACGCCGACCTCGCCCTTCTCGCTCGCCAGGATCACGTCGCTCTCGACCAGCTCGAGGGCGAGGATGCTGTCCACGCCCGCGCCGAGCGCGTGGTAGTAGCGGAGGTTCCGGTGCGCGGCGAACACGTCGACCGGCACCCGTCCGAAGAGCACGTCGGCGTCGACGATCTCGGCGAGCTGGCGCGCGCGGCCCGGCGCCTCGACGAGCGTGGCGGCGGGGCCGGCGGCGGCGAGAATCTGGGCGCGTTGCTCCCCGGTGAGCGCAGCGGCGATCAGCGTCGGCGCGAAGAGGATCTTCACGCCCGAGAGTCTACACGACTCGGCCTGGGTGGTGATCAGCGCCGTGAGGCTCCCACTCCCCTTCGGGCGGCGCGATCCAGCGCTCCACGCCCATCTCCGTCACCCGGTCGATGTCGCCGGGGCGCGGGCCGAGCGCCAGCCGGTCGAGCGCGTGAATCGGCTTCAGCTCATTCGAGATCACGACCGCCCTCGCTCACGAGCACCCTCCTGATCCCCAAGCCGAGGAGCTGGCTCGGTCGGATAGACGCGGGAGGCGTTCGTCCCGTTTACATCGCCGCCAGGCGTCACCGTCACGAAAATTGCCGGAGCACGGGTAAACGACGCCGGCGCGATGCGCGTCGACAGGGGCAGAGAACGGAGCCCGGGCATGCCGGGCGCGACGGTCGAATCCTCGGGAGGAGGGTCACATGGGTCGCTGGTTCGAGCTGCTGCTGCCGCTGTCCGCGATGACGGCGCTCTTCGTCTACTTCAGGCCGGATGCGCTCCCGCCGATGCAGACGGCGGGCGATCCTCTCACGCACCTGGTCGTGCTGGCGCTGTGGAGCGCCCTCGGGAGCCTCGCGGTCGTCCTCGCCATCGCGGGGCTCGTCCTGCTGTTCTGCCTCCTGTACTCGCCGCTCTATCTCCTCCGCGCCCTCGGCCGTCGCTTCGGCCCGGCGAAGTGGGTGGACCGGGAGGAGATGCGCTTCTACTGCTGGTCGTTCCTCCTGCTGCTGGTCTTCAGCGGGCTCGCCCTCGTCACGCCCCGGGCGGCCCTGCCGGCGTTCCTCGCCGTGACGGGGAGCGCCCCGATCTTCTGGCGGCGCGTCCGGTGATGGCCGCGCCTCCGCGGGAGGCCTCGCGCGAGGCCTCCCGCCGGTTCTCCCGCGACGCTAGGAGCGATCCTTCTGCCGCGACCTCCCGTGCCGGCCGTACTCGAGCGCGGCGAGCTTCTCGCGCTGCTCGGGAGTCAGGATGGGCGAGATCTGGCGCAGCGTGTCGACGCGCATGTCGACGAGCTGCCCGAGCAGAGTCTTGACCTCCGTCGCCTTGGCCGCGAGCGTCGCGTCGTCGGCGCCGTTCAGCGCGAGCCGGCGAAGCTCCGTGCGGGCCTGCCGGACCTGCTGCCAGACGTGTTTCCCGGCCTCCGCCTGGCGCTGGTGAATCTCGCGGATCGCGTTCACCTGCTCATCGGTGAGACCGAGCCGCTCCTTCAGGCGGCTCCCCATCGCGTGCCGCCCCCCGGTCTCGCTCTGCGCGGTGTCGGCGGCGTACGCCGCGCCGGCCGCGGTGAGCATCACGCCCAGCAGCACGGCGACGACGCCTCGGACTCTCTGGACTCTCATTGTCGCGTCCCTCCTTCGGGTTTCGTGGCTTGGACTCTCGTAATCAGAACGACCGGCGGGGCGGGCGGGTTGACGCCGCCGCGACAGAGCGGCGCGCTACTCGTACCGGAGGGCCTTGATCGGGTCCAGGCGCGAAGCCTTCCAGGCGGGATAGAACCCGAAGAACACGCCGACGGCCGTGGCGAACAGGAACGCCAGGGGGATCGCCACGGGCCGGATCACCGTCGACCACTGGGCCAGGGACGAGACGGCCCGCGAGGACGCGACTCCGACGAGCACCCCGACGCCGCCGCCGCCCAGGGACAGGATCACGGCCTCGATCAGGAACTGCGAGAGCACGTCGCGGCCGCGGGCCCCGATGGCCATGCGGAGGCCGATCTCGCGGGTCCGCTCCGTGACCGAGACGAGCATGATGTTCATGATGCCGATCCCGCCCACCATCAGCGACACGGCGGCGATCGCGTAGAGGAGGTTGGTCATCACCTGGGCGGACTTCTCCTGGGTGGCCAGGATGTCGGCGAGGTTCCGGACGGAGAAATCGTCGTCCTGCCCCGGCTGGAGGCGGTGGCGCTGCCGCAGGAGCGCGCGGATCTCGCGCTCCGCCGCCCCCAGGTCCGCGCCGTCCTCGATCTTGACCGAGATCGCGTTGACGGCGCGCGCGTTGGCCTGGCTGACGCCCATGACTTTCTTCTTGGCCGTGCTGATCGGGACGAGCACCACGTCGTCCTGATCCTGCCCCCAGCTCGACTGGCCCTTGCGGGCGAGCACGCCGACGACCGTGAAGGGCGCGTTCCGGATGCGGATGATCTGGCCGATCGGGTCGGTGCCGCCGAAGAGGGTGTCGACGATGGTCTGCCCCACCAGGGCCACCTTCGTGGCGCCGTCGATGTCCTCCTGCCCGAGGTACTTCCCGTCGACCACCGGCCACTCCCGCACGATCTCGTAGTCCGGCGTCACGCCCTGCACCACCGTCGCCCAGTTCTGGTTCCCGTACACGATCTGGCCGCTGCCGCGCAGCGACGGCGCGGCGGCGACCACCGACGCGATCTCGCGGCCGATGGCCGCCGCGTCGTCCTCCGTGATCGTCAGCTGGGTTCCGCTGCCGAGCCGGATGCCGCCGGAGCTGATGCTGCCGGACAGGACGACGATCATGTTGGAGCCGAGGCTCCCGATCTGCTCGGCGCGCGGCT
>JACQCN010000224.1 GCA_016201575.1 Candidatus Rokuibacteriota bacterium
ACGGCCGACGCGATCTGGTCCGCGATGGCGCCCGGCTCCTGCCCTTCGCGGAGCGCCTCGTCGAGCAGCTCCTGCGGGCGCCCCACCGCGCGCAGCAGGCGGCGGCAGAGGCTCCGCACGCGCTCCACCAGCGGATCGAGGTCGCGGGTGGGCGAGGTTTCCTCCAGGCAGCGCGTCGACACCACGCGGTACAGGGTGTCGGTCGGCAGCTCGCGCTCGATGCGCACGCGCGCGTCGCCGCGCAGCAGGATGTTGTACCGCCCGCTGGCGAGCCGCTCCCACTTCACGATCTCGCCCACCCCGCCCACCGGGTACACCGGCGGCTTGCCGGCGTAAGACTGCTCGTAGCCCGGCTGCAGGCCGACCAGCGCCAGGCGCTTGTCGCGGGGGAGCACGTCGGTCACCATCGCCCGGTAGCGCGCCTCGAAGATGTGCAGCGGCAGCAGGGTATGCGGGAAGAACGTCAGCTCGGGGAGCGGGAAGATCGGCAGGACGAGCCGCGTCACCTTACGACTGATCGGAGGGGGCCCCGGCGGCCCCCTCAGAGGCCTCCCCCGGAACCGAGTGGCGCCGGCGGAGCCGGCGCTCGAACAGAGGTTGGTCAGTCGGACGGACCTCCCAGCGGGCTCCGCCGCGCTTCCCCGACCTCCAGCCAGCAACCGCGCCGCGCGCGCGCGCATCTCAAGCGATGACGAACGCTCAGAGAAAAGGGGGAGAAGAAGAATGAAGCACATCGTGGCGACCCTGCTGCTCGCGGCTTCGACGGCGCTCACGGGTGCGGTCAGCGAGGCGCGGATGCTGGAGGTTCAGGCTCCGCCCATGCAGGAGGTTCAGGCCCCGCGCATGCAGGAAGTTCAGGCGCCCCGGATGCAGGACGTCCAGGCGCCGCGCAGCGGCAGCTGAGACTCGCCGTGGTGCCTCACCCTGGCCCCGGGTCACCCCGGAAGCCCGGGTGGGGCATCACCGCGTCAGAGCCCGCCCTTGAGACGCCGCTCGGCCTCGAGCCAGTCGTCCATATGGTTCCCCGGCGCGCCCCCGCGCGAGAGGTAGATCTCGTAGGCGCGCTTGCCGATCTCCTCGCGGGTCGGCACCCGCGTCGTCTCCGTCTTCGCAGTCTTCCGTCCGCGCTCGGTTGCCTTCTTCGTGGCCTTCGCCATTCCACCGCTCCTTCGATCAGTCGTGAGGCAGACACTGAATTATTCCTGAGTGTACCGCACTCGACGGCAAGCGGTCGGGGCCGGCGGCCCGGAGAAGAGGCTCCGGCGGCCTGACTAGTCGGTCTTCAGGCGCTGGACGAGGTCGTGGAGGCGCTGGAACTCGGTCCGCGTGAGGTTGATGAACCGGTACACGTGCTCGGCGCCTTCCGTGCGCACGAACTGCGCGAGGACGAAGAGCGGCATATCGTCCCCGGGCAGCGTGAACTGCAGGCGCACCGAGGCGCCCGGCGTGACGGGAGCGTGCGGCCGGACCCTCACGCCGAAGGTGCTGAGGTTCACCGAGATCCCCTGCCACGCGAACCCCTTGCTCTCGACGACCCGGATCGGCAGCGCGATGGCGGGGCGCGGCGAGCGCCGGCGGTCGACCGAAGGATCGGCGCTTTCCGTCTGCCCGGCGCGGACCTCGAGATAGGCGAGGACCTCGTGCACGAGCTCGAGGCAGGCCGGCTCGGACACGCTGTCGATGGCGCCGAGCCGCAAAGCCTCCCGGGCCTGGACGTCGGTGATCAGGCCGGAGATCACGACCGTCGGCGCCCCGGCGTTCTGGACGACGGGAAGCTGCAGGAAGTCGAGCCCGCTCATGCCAGGCAGCGAGATGTCGAGGAGCACGCCGGCGGGCGGCTCGGCTTCGAGGATGGCGCACGCCGCGTCGGCCGTCGGCACCCGGAGCGGCTCGTGGCCACGCTTGACCACGACGTCACGGATCAGCGTCGCCAGCGTGTCGTCGGGAGTGACGACGAGGAACTTCATCGCGGCACCCGGGGCCGCCGCGCGCGACGGCGCCTGGGCAACTTCGACGTCGGCTGGTGCGCTCCGGCGATCACGTCGAGCAGGCGCTCCCCGCAGGGATCGGCCGCGGCCTGATGGCGGGCAGTGCGTCCGCCCCGGGAAGGTCCGGCCGTCCGTTCCTGGCGCGACATGCCAGAGCCCCGGTACAATCGCCGTGCCAACCGCTCACCATGGAGCCCAACCGGCACACTCCCGGAACCAAGACACCAATTCTGCTCACGAAAGTCGGGCGGAGAGTCCGGCGAGGAACATCAGGTGGCAGGATTTCCAGGCCGCCAGTCTGGCATCCAGGTGTTGCCAGGCAGACGTTCAGGCGTTGAGCGATTTCTCCGCCTGGCGGACCCGTCGGGACAGGGTCGCCATGATCGTGTAGGTCAGCTCCGGGACTTCCTTGAGGAGCTCCCAGAAGTGCTTCCCGTCGATCACCAGCATCCGGAGGCCGGTCTCCGCCACCACCGTCGCCGATCGGGGCTCGCCGTCGAGCAGGCTCATCTCGCCGAAGAAGTCGCCGGACCCCATCTTGCCGCGCTTGCGGGGGGGGATCTCGACGCGCGCGGTCCCGTCGAGGATCAGGAAGAACTCGCGCCCGGGCTCCCCGGCGCGCGTGAGGACGCTGCTGGCGGGCGCGTCGAACACGCCCGTGATGCGGGCGATGGCGCGGAGCTGGCGCCGCGTGCACTGCCGGAAGATGGGCACCTCCTGGAGGCGCTCGATCTTCTCGTCCTGGCCCAAGGGAGGGCCGGAGGAGGGAAACAGCGTCCCCCTCGGGTCCCACGGGATCGAGCCGTCCATCATCCGGCCCACGAGCTCCATCAGTCAGACCTCCAGAGGCCGAGAGTAGCCTCCAGGGGCGGCCCTGACAAGCACGCATCGCCGGCCGAGGCGCGTCAGGGCTTCGGGCGCCTCCGGCGGGCTCGCGTCTCCGCCATCGCCGCGCGGTGCTCGGACTCGAGGCACGCGCGGAAGCGCGCCTCCATCTCCGCGCGGAACGCGTCGAAGCCGAGATCGAAGGCGCGCGTGGCGAGCTGCTTGCCGGCCGCGACGCTCGTCCGCGGCACACGTCGCCCAGCTCCTCCACCCAGCGCGCGTTGCCCGCGTTCAGGACCTCGGGACGGTCGAGCGTGACCCGGGCCACGCCGCCGTCGACCTCGAGGCGGATGGTGTCACGGTTCACGCGCGACCACCGCGTCCGGCATCGTGGGCCGAGTGTATCGCGGGCGCGGCGAATCCCCGTTGACAACGAGCGGCCTTCCGCAGTTTCCTAGCGCGCAGTATTCACGAAGGGTACCACGGGGAGCCGGGCGGGTGGCGCGGCAGGCAGGCCCGCCCGCCCGCAGCGACTGGGGTATCGAGCGAGGACGGACGGGCCTGCCTGCCGCGACGGGACCCGCCCGTCGCTAGGCGTCGACGTTCGTGAATGATCCGCGCTAGGGGGCCCGACGCGGCCTCCCGCGTCTCCGGAGAGGGACCATGCGATCCGAACGAGCGGAGCTGCTCGCGGTCGTCGACGCGCTGCGGAGCGAGCAGCTGGCGTTCCTCCAGGAGCTGGTGCGGCGTCCGAGCACCCTCGGCGACTTCCTCCGTGAGTGAGGGCGGTTTTCGACTGCGCGCGCTGCCCCGCAACCTGTGGGCCGTCAGCGCGGCCAGCTTCTTCATGGACGTCTCGAGCGAGATGGTCCTCACCATCCTCCCGCTCTTCCTGGCCAACGTGCTGGGTGTCCGCACGGCGGTCATCGGGCTGATCGAGGGCGTGGCCGAGTCGACGGCGAGCCTGCTCACGCTCGGGTCCGGGTGGCTGTCCGATCGCCTGCGCTCGCGCAAGTGGCTGGCCGTCGCCGGCTACGGGCTGTCCGCGCTGTCCAAGCCTTTCTTCTACGTCGCCGGCTCGTGGGGCCTGGTGGCGGGCGTCCGCTGGGCCGACCGCGTCGGCAAGGGAGTGCGCACGGCGCCGCGCGACGCCCTCGTGGCCGACAGCATCAGACCGGAGCAGCGCGGCCTCGCCTTCGGCCTGCACCGCGCCGCCGACACCGGCGGCGCCGTCGCCGGCCTCGCCGTCGCGCTCCTGCTGGTCTGGCTCGGGCAGGCGGGGAGCGTGGCGCTCACGCGGCACACCTTCCGCGTCGTCGTGCTGGTCAGCCTGGTGCCGGCGGCCGTCGCCGTGCTCGCGCTCGCGCTGCTGGCCCGGGACGTGCCGGTCGGCGGCCGGGGCGCGGCGCCCCGCGTCATGCTGCGCGGGCTCGGCCCGCGCTTCGGGTGGTTCATGCTGGTCGTGGCGGTGTTCACGCTCGGCAACTCCTCGGACGCGTTCCTCGTGCTGCGCGCGCAGGAGCGCGGGCTCAGCGTCGCCGGCGTGCTCGGCATGCTCATCACGTTCAACATCGTCTACGCGCTCGTGAGCACGCCCGCCGGCGCGCTGTCCGACCGCGTGGGCCGGCGCCCGGTCGTGATCGCCGGCTGGCTCGTGTACGCGGCGGTGTATCTCGGCTTCGCCGCGGCCGGCGCGGCCTGGCAGGTGTGGGCGCTGTTCGGCGTGTACGGTGTCTACTACGGGCTGGCGTTCGGGACGATGCGGGCGATGGTGGCCGACCTCGTCCCCGGGGCGCTGCGTGGGACCGCGTTCGGTACCTACAACGCGGTGGTCGGCGTGCTCGCGGCTCCGGCGTCGGTGATCGCGGGCGTGCTCTGGCAGGGCGTGCGCGGGTGGCGGGGATTCGGCGCCTCGGCGCCGTTCCTCTTCGGCGGCGTGATGGCCCTGCTCGCGTCGATCCTCATGGCGTTCGCCGTGGCCGAGGGAGGGACGGATGATGGTGGAGCGTGACGTGCTGAGTCGCCGAGCAGTCCTGCGCTCTCTGACACTTTTTGCGGTACGGCCGGCGGGGGTTCTGGCGCTCGCGGTGGCCCCGGCGGGGGTCGCCCGCGCCCAGGCGGGAGGCCCGTGCGCGCCCACGCGGGCCGACCTCGAGGGCCCCTTCTACCTGCCCGGCGCTCCCCGCCGGATCGCGATCGCGCCGCCCGAGGAGCCCGGCGACCGCCTGATCGTCCGCGGCCGCGTGCTCGGCCCCGACTGCGCCACGCCCCTCGCCGGCGCCGTGCTCGACGTCTGGCAGGCCGACTCCCAGGGCAGCTATCACGGCCCGACGGAGCGGTACCGACTCCGTGGCCGGCTGCGGACCGACGCCGACGGCGGCTACGAGCTGTTCACGGTCAAGCCCGGCGCCTACCGGATCGGTGACAGATTCCGGCCGGCCCACATACACATGATTGTCACTCATCGTGCCTACGCGCCCCTCACCACGCAGCTCTACTTCAAGGGCGATCCCTACCTCGCCCCGAACGACGCGTGCGGCGCCGCCTGCAAATCCGACGACCCCGGCCGCATCATCAGTCTCCACAAGGAGGAAAAGATGGGCGGCGAGTTCTGGGCCGGAATGTTCGACGTCGTGCTGGGGCAACCTGGCACGTAGCGCCCATCTGTCCGGCTCCTCCCGGTGGCACATCATTTGCTTGGTCCGAAAACCAGCACGGTGGTAAGACGAAGAAAAGGGAGGAGCAAAAGGTGGCGACGGACAAGCGAGCGATCAGGATCGCGATAGCCGGCTCCGTAATGTGTCTGGCCTTCGGCGTTCTCGCTCCGTCGACTTTCGGCGAGGACGAGCAGGCCGCGTTCGACAGCCGCCCCTACATTCCTGACGGTGCTGTCCAGGTGACGGACAGCGTCAAGACGTGCGCTTCCCAGGACGATATCCAGTTCTACGAGCAGTCCTTCCGGACCAAGCCGCTCGAAAACGGCCAGGAGTTCGACCTGAAGCTGATCGGCCAGATGGACGGGGACAACACCGAGCCGCACGGGCCCCCTCTCGTCTGGCTCTACTACGACGACAGCCGGCAGATCGCCGACGCGTTCCTCACCTTCCCCGGCAAGCCGATCGAGCACCTGTCGTCCCTCGAGCTGAAGCGCCGGTGGCGGAACGTGTGCGTGATGCTCCAGGACCTGCAGGAGCGCATGCGGGCGTGGACATGATGCGCCCGGCGGCCAAGCCCCTCACCGGCGTCTGCCTCCTGGCCTGCACGGTCCTGACCCACGAGGTCACGCGCGTGGTGCAGGACGCGCCGCAGCGGGTCGAGGAGATCACGGCCTACGAGTGGTGCATCGATCCGCCCAAGGGGCTGTTCCTGGTGCGCCGCACCTACTGGCGCGTCGACCGCAAGCAGACGACCCGGAACGAGCGGACCGACACGCCGTCGAGCCACAGCCAGGTGCTGTGGGGACGGGGGAACGAGGCCAACCAGGACCAGTAGCCGCCCCGTCCCCGCGTCGCGTCCCGGCCATCCGCGTCTTTCCCCCTTCCGGTTCCGGAACCCCCCCGACCGAAGATCCCTCCCTGTTTCGCGCAAGTCTTACGGAGCGCCGGCTATGGTAAGGTGTCGGCCCATGGCCACGGCGTTCGGTCCCAGTGACGTGGAGCGCCTCGAGAAGGTCTACGCGGCGCCCGAGATCGTCGAGCAGCGCGCGCGGACGCGCGCGGCCCTCGGCGCGCGCCCCGGCGAGCGCGGCCTCGACGTCGGCTGCGGCCCCGGGCTGCTGGCCTGCGAGCTGGCGCGGGAGGTCGGCGCGGCGGGACGCGTCGTCGGGATCGACGCGAGCCCCGACATGATCGAGAGCGCCCGGGCCCGCGCGCGGCGCGAAGGCCTCGAGGCCCGCGTCGAGCTCTCGAGCGGCGACGCGACGCGGCTGGACTTCCCGACGGAGTCGTTCGACTTCGTCGTCGCCGTGCAGGTGTACCTTTACGTGAAGGAGGTCGAGCGCGCGCTGACGGAGGGCGCCCGCGTGCTCAAGCGGGGAGGCCGCTACGCGATCGTCGACACCGACTGGGACTCCTGCGTGTGGCTCACCGCCGACCGGGACCGGCATCGCCGGGTGATGGAGGGGCGCCTGGCGGAGTTTGCCCAGCCCCACCTCCCGCCGCGGCTCCCCGGGCTGATCCGGGCCGCCGGGCTCCGGCTCGCGCAGGCCGCCGTGATCCCCCTCCTCGACGTCCGCCACGACCCGGCCTCGTTCAGCGTGGGTATCATCGGCCCGACGCGGAACCTGGCCGTGCGCCACGGCGTCCCGCGCGAGGAGGCCGAGGCGTGGGAGGCCGACCTGCGCGGCCGGACGGAGGAGGGCCGCTACTTCTTCAGCCTGAACCGCTTCCTCTTCGTCGCCACGAAACCCTGACGCCCGCGAGGGCGTGAACCCCGGAGGCTCGCCATGACCGTGAAGCAGAACTACATCGACGGTGAGTGGGTCGACTCGGCCGCCGCGCCGATCGTGGACCGCAACCCGTCCGACGTCGAGGACGTCGTCGGCTCGTACGCGGCGGCCGACGCCGCGCAGACGCGGCGGGCGATCGAGGCCGCCCGCGCCGCCTTCCCCGCCTGGTCGCGCTCGAGCATCCAGGAGCGCGCGGACCTGCTCGACGCCGTCGGCGGCAAGATCCTCGCCCGCGCCCAGGAGATCGGGCGCCTGCTCGCCCGCGAGGAGGGCAAGACCCTGAAGGAAGGGGTGGGCGAGACCGTGCGGGCCGCCCACGTCTTCAAGTTCCACGCGGGCCAGGCCCTCCGGATCGCCGGCGACCTCCTCGACTCCCCGCGCAAGGGCATCTCGGTGCTGGTGCAGCGCGAGCCGGTGGGCGTGATCGGCATCATCACGCCGTGGAACTTCCCGATCGCCATCCCGGCCTGGAAGATCGCCCCCGCCCTGGCCTACGGCAACTGCGTGGTGTTCAAGCCGGCCTCGCTGGTGCCGGGCTGCGCCCACGCGATCGCCGAGCTGCTGGCCGAAAGCGGCTGCCCGCGCGGCGTCTTCAACCTCGTGGTGGGCAGCGGGCGCGAGGTCGGCGACGTCCTCGTGGGCGCGCCCGAGGTGGACGCCATCAGCTTCACGGGCTCGGTGGAGACGGGCCGGGGGCTGGCCGCCCGGGCCGTCGGGTCGATGAAGAAGATCCAGCTCGAGATGGGCGGGAAGAACCCGCTGATCGTGCTCGACGACGCCGACCTCGACAACGCCGTGGAGTGCGCGATCCAGGGGGCTTTCTACTCGACGGGCCAGCGGTGCACGGCGACGAGCCGGGTGATCCTGACGCCCGGCATCTACGCGCGGTTCCGCGCGGCCCTGGTCGAGAAGGCCAGGGCGCTCGTGGTGGGCGACGCGCTCGACGAGAAGACGCAGATCGGCCCCGCCGTGGACGCCACCCAGCTCAAGACGGACCTCGACTACATCTCGGTGGGCCAGAAGGAGGGGGCCCGGCTCGTCGCCGGCGGCGACCGGGCGCCGGCGCCGAAGAACGGCTTCTACATCGCGCCCACCATCTTCGAGGACGTGCACAACCAGATGCGGATCGCGCGGGAGGAGATCTTCGGGCCGGTCGCGTCGATCCTGCGCGCGAAGAACTACGAGGAGGCGCTGGCCATCGCCAACGACACCCCCTTCGGTCTCTCGGCGGGCATCTGCACGACCTCGCTCAAGCACGCCGACCACTTCCGCCGGAACGCGCAGGTCGGCCTCGCCATGATCAACGCGCCGACGGCCGGCGTCGACTACCACGTGCCCTTCGGCGGCGTGAAGGCCTCGAGCTACGGGCCGCGCGAGCAGGGCGTGAACGCGGTGGAGTTCTACACGCGGATCAAGACCGTGTACACCAACGTGAGCATCGGCGGGTAGCCGGCGACGGGCGCCGGGTGCTCGGCGTCGATCACCAGGCGCCCGCGTCCGGCAGGGACAGCACGGCGAGGACGATCGCGCCCGCTCCCAGCAGCGCGGCCGAGATGCGGACACGGTCCCACCAGAGCCGGGTCGGGCTGTCTTCGTCACGGCCCTGCGCCTCCAGCGACAGCGGCGAAAAACTGTCCGGGGATCGGTCACCTCCTCACCTATCAAGGGCCGGCAAGCCCGAT
>JACQCN010000225.1 GCA_016201575.1 Candidatus Rokuibacteriota bacterium
CGCCGGCCGAAGCCCATGCCGCACGATCCCCAGCGCGCCTACGCGTCGATGGGCAACTACGTCTTCACCCGGGGCGCGCTCGTGGACACGCTCCTCGCGGACGCGCGCCGCAGCACCGACCACGACTTCGGCGAGACCATCATCCCGGAGCTGGTGCCCACCGGCCGGGTGTTCGCCTACGACTTCCAGGGCAACGAGGTGCCGGGCGTGAAGCCCTACGAGGAGCCCGGCTACTGGCGCGACGTCGGCACGCTGGAGGCCTACTGGCAGTCGCACATGGACCTGCTGGGGGAGTCGCCGCGCTTCGACCTCGACAACCGCCACTGACCGATCCGCGTCGGCCGCCACAACGGGCCCTCCGCCCGCATCATCGGCGGCGACCTCGACAACGCCCACGTCGCCGAGGGCTCCCTCATCAAGCGCGCGACCATCCGCAACTCGATCCTGGGCCGCAGCGTGTGGGTGAACGAGGGCGCGGTGATCGAGGACTCGATCGTGATGGACAACACCACCGTGGGCAAGGGGGCCCGGTTGCGGCGGGTCATCGTCGACCGCTTCAACATCATCCCGGCCGACTCCGAGATCGGCTGGGAGCCGCTCGCCGACCGGCGCCGCTACCACGTCGAGCCGTCCGGCCTGGTCGTGCTCCCGCGCGGCGGCCGCCGCGAGTTCCTGTCCGGCCTCGAGGAGTTCGATTGACGGAGATCCCCCGCTGAGGTTCGTCGCCGTTCACGGGCACTTCTACCAGCCGCCCCGTGACAACCCCTGGCTGGAGGCGATCGAGGTGCAGGACTCGGCCGCCCCCTGGCACGACTGGAACGAGCGCGTCACCGTCGAGTGCTACGCGCCGAACACCGCGGCCCGCCGGGTGGGGGACGACAACCGGATCCTCGACATCGTCGACAACTACGAGAAGATCTCGTTCGACTTCGGCCCCACGCTGCTCTCCTGGCTCGAGCGACACCGGCCCGACGTGTACGCGAAGATCCTGGAGGCCGACCGGCTGAGCCGGCAGACCCGCGGCGGCCACGGCAATGCGATCGCCCAGGTCTACAACCACGCGATCCTCCCGCTCTGCACGCGGCGCGACAAGGTCACGCAGGTCCGCTGGGGGCTCGAGGACTTCCGCCACCGCTTCGGCCGGGAGCCGGAGGGGATGTGGCTCGCGGAGACGGCGGTCGACGCCGAGAGCCTCGAAGTGCTGGCCGAGGCCGGCGTCAAGTTCACGATCCTGGCGCCCCACCAGGCCGCCCGGATCCGGCCGCTCGACGCCGAGACGTGGGAGCCGGCGGGCGATCACGTCGACCCCAGCCGCGCCTACCTCTGGCGCTCGCCCGCCGGCCCGACCCTGGCCCTCTTCTTCTACGACGCGCCGATCTCGCGGGCGATCGCGTTCGAGGACGGGCTGTCCCGGGGCGAGGTGCTGGCCGAGCGGCTCCGCCACGGCTTCGACGAGGCCCGCGGCTGGCCGCAGATCGTCCACTGCGCGACCGATGGCGAGTCGTACGGCCACCACACGCCGTTCGGCGACATGGCGCTCGCCGCCGCGCTCCAGCAGCTCGAGCGCGAGGGCTTCGCCCCGCTCACCAACTACGGCCAGTTCCTGGCCGCGCACCCGCCGACGCACGAGGCGGAGATCCGCGACAACACCTCCTGGAGCTGCGCCCACGGCGTGGAGCGCTGGCGCGCGGACTGCGGGTGCCGGACGCGCCCCGACTGGCACCAGCGCTGGCGCGGCCCCCTCCGCGAGGCGCTCGACTGGCTTCGCGACCAGGTCGACCTCGTGTACGAGCGCCGCGCCGCCGCCCTGCTCAAGGACCCGTGGGAGGCGCGCGACGACTACGTCCGCGTCGTCCTCGACCGCTCGCCCGAGGCGCGCGCGGACTGGTTCGCGCGCCACCGGCTCCGCCCCCTCGACGAGGCCGAGCAGGTGAAGGCCATGGTCGACCTGCGGCGCGTCATCGCCCATTACGCGATCTCGAGCCTCTTCGAGAGCTGGGGCGAGGAGGAGCGGATCTACGCCTACACGGTGCGCCGGCTCGACGAGCAGGGCGTGGCCGACGGGGGGACGGCGCTCCGGGTCGGCCGGGTGGCCGTGCGGGCGGAGGTGACCGGCGAGACCGACGAGGCCGTGTACGCGGTGCTCCACTACGGCGGGCACGACTTCCACTGCGGCGTGCGCGGCTCCGAAGGGCGCGAGGCATACGACACGATGGCCGCCGAGCTCCGGCGGACCTACGCCGCCGGCGCGCTCTCGGACATGGTGCGGGCGCTCGACCGCCACTTCCCCGGCGCGCCGTACACGCTCCGCCACCTCTTCCTGGACGGGCGCCGCAAGATCCTCGCGGCCGTCACCGACGGGGTGCTCGAGCGGAACGAGCCCATCTACCGGCGGATCTGGGAGGAGAACCGGAAGCTCGTGCGCTACCTGCGCGACGTGGACGGCGCGGTGCCCG
>JACQCN010000024.1 GCA_016201575.1 Candidatus Rokuibacteriota bacterium
CTCGAAGACTTCGCGCGGCGGGTGGTAGGGCTCCTTGCAGTCGACGCAGATGCACTTGACCAGCCGCTGGGCCAGGATGCCGAGCATGGCGTCGGCGAACGTGAAGGAGTCGATCCCCATGTCGAGCAGGCGGATGACCGTCTCCGCGGCGCTGTTGGTGTGGAGCGTGGACAGCACGAGGTGCCCCGTGAGCGAGGCTTCGACGGCGATGGCCGCCGTCTCCGCGTCGCGCATCTCGCCCACCATGATGATGTCGGGGTCGGCGCGGAGGAGGGCGTGGAGAACTGCCACGAAGGTGAAGCCGATCTTCCGATGGACCTGCACCTGGCGCAGCCCCTCCTGGGTGATCTCGACCGGGTCCTCGGCCGTCCAGATCTTCTTCTCGGGCTTGTTGAGGAAGTCGAGCAGGGCGTGCAGCGTGGTCGTCTTGCCCGAGCCGGTCGGGCCCACGCAGAGGATCAGCCCGTAGGGCTTCCGCCCGATGCTCTTGATCTCGCGCAGGTTGCGCTCCGTCATGTCGAGGCTCTCGAGCCGCATCGTGGTGTTGGGGGTGAGCACCCGCAGCACCACGTCCTCGTTGCCGTCGGCGGTGGGGACCGTGGCCACGCGCAACTCCAGCTCGCGGTCGGCCGCCTGGAACTTGATCTTGCCGTCCTGCGGCTTGCGCCGCTCGGCGATGTCGAGCTGGGCCATGATCTTGAGCCGGGCCACCAGCGCCGCCCGGAACGACGGCGGCACGCGCTCGTACTCGAGGCAAGCGCCGTCGACCCGGAACCGGACGACCGTCTCCTTCTTCGGCCCCCGCGGCTCCACGTGGATGTCGGACACCCCGCGCTTGCAGGCGTCGAGGATCATCCGGTTGGCGAAGCGGACGATGGTGCTGTCGTTCTCGTCCACCTCGCCCGAGCGGACGTCCTCGCCCGGCCGGTCCCCCTTGAGCTCGCTCAGGATCGTCGCGAGCCCGTAGGCCGCCCCGTCCCGCTCGGCCTCCCGCGTGATGAACCGCGCGATGTCCTCCCGCAGGCCGACCGCGAAGCGGATCTGGTCGCGCGGGAGCAGCATGCGGATCGAGTCGACCTTGCGCAGGTCGTGCGGGTTGTCGACCAGGACGAGGACGCCGGCGTGGTCCCGACGGAGCGGGACCCAGGCGTGCTTGCGGAGGAAGTCGTGCTTGAGGTCCTTCAGCAGCTCCGGGTCGATGGGGACCTGGGCGTCGAACTCGATGAAGGGGACCTGGTAGAAGTGCGCGAGCGACGCGCCCAGCTCCGCGCGCGACACGCCGTACTCGCGCATGAGGACCGTCTCGGGCTCCGTCGCCTCCAGCCGCGCCTTGCGCACGGCCTCCGTCAGCTCGGCCCGCGTCACGCAGCCCTGGGCGATCAGGTAGTCGAACTTGCCGAACCCGAGGGGCTGCCCGCTGCAGGCATTGCCCGAGTCCTCGTCAGGCGGGATCCGCGCCGCCGGCTTGCGTGCCGGCGCCTCGTCGGCCGCGGCGGCGTCGCTCGCCTCGCCCGGAGCGGCGTCGGGTGGCGCCTCTTGCAGGCG
This sequence comes from Candidatus Rokuibacteriota bacterium, assembly GCA_016201575.1. Lineage (GTDB taxonomy): Bacteria > Methylomirabilota > Methylomirabilia > Rokubacteriales > CSP1-6 > AR9. The sequence continues at coordinate 1,546 of JACQCN010000024.1, forward strand.
GCGCCAGCCCTTGCCCTCCGACGCTTTGCCGGCGGCGCTCCCCCGGGGCGTCGCCCCCAGCCCTTTCTGCCAGGTCCGCATCGTCGTCAGCACTCGCCCCACCGCCGTGGCCCTCCCTGGGAATGAAGTGACACTGGATAGTCAGCAAGGCCAATGCCACTGAATAAGCTCTTGGAAAATCGGGGGCCAGAGGCAGCCTGGCACTGACACAGCGCCGTGCTGGCACCGGGTCGTGTCAGCGATGCCGCCGCGGGACCCGGCGGCACCGGGACCCCGGCCAGTGGCCACTAAGCGAGCGTGTTCACCGCCCGATTCGAGCGCCGGCTCCGCTGGCGCAACCCGACTCCGGGGGGATGATCGGGGTCGCCGAGGCCCCCTTTCGACTATCGATCGCCGATTCCCGCCGGCGCAACTCAAGGGGGCGGTTCGGAAGGGGGGCGGAGCCCCCTCCGAGGCTTAAAAGAGCGTGTAGATGAAGGGCGCGATCGCGGAGGACTGCGCGAAGATCAGGATCACGCCGAGGAGCAGCAGCACCGACACCATCGGGATCAGCCACCAGAGCTTGCGCTCCCACAGGAACCCGAGCAGCTCGCCCATGATGCCGACGCGGCGGCCGGCCGCCCGCAACGCTTTAGGCATTCGTCCCTTCCTTTCGGATGAAGCAGTCGCCGAGGACCAGCGCGTCCATCCCGCTCCGCCTGAAGGTCGCGTAGGCCTGCGCCGGCGTGTTCACGATCGGCTCGCCGCGCAGGTTGTAGGACGTGTTGAGGATCACGGGCACGCCGGTGGCCTGGCCGAACCGCTCGATCAGGTCGTAGTAGCGCGGGTTGCCGTCGCGCAGCACGGTCTGCAGCCGCCCCGTGCCGTCCACGTGGGTCACCGCGGGGATCGTGTCGTACTTCGAGGGCTTCACGTCGACGACGAGCAGCATGAAGCGCGCGGGATACTGGCGCTCCACGCCCGGCGCGTCGAAGTAGTCGTGCACGCGCTCCTGCAGCACCGAGGGCGCGAACGGGCGGTAGGGCTCCCGGAACTTGATCTTGGTGTTGACGATGTCCTTCATGTCGGCGCGCCGCGGGTCGGCGATGATCGAGCGGTGGCCGAGCGCGCGCGGGCCCCACTCGAAGCGGTCCTGGAACCAGCCGATCACCTGTCCCGCGGTGAGCGCGTCGACCGTCCGGTCGAGGAGCCGGTCCTCGGGGAGCCGCTCGTAGCGGATCCCCTCGCCGTCGAGGAACCCCCGCACCTCGGCCTCCGAGTACCCCGCGCCCCAGAAGGCGTGCTCCATGACGAAGGCGCGCGGCTTGCCGAGCAGCGCGTGGTAGGCGTAGAGCGCGGCGCCGACGGCGCCGCCGGAGTCCCCCGCGGCGGGGTGCACGTAGAGCTCGTCCACGCCCGCCTGCCGCAGGATCTTCCAGTTCGCGACGCTGTTGAGCCCCACCCCCCCGGCCAGGCAGAGCCGCGGGAGCCCGGTCTCGCGCCGGACGGCGCGCGCCATGTTGAGCACCAGCTCCTCGGTCACGGCCTGGATGCTCGCCGCCATGTCCGCCCAGTACTGGTTCTGCCGCGCCTGCTCCGCGAAGTCCGCGGGCCGGGGGCCGAAGTACGACGGATAGCCGGAGCTCTCGGTGAAGAACTTGTCGCCGGGCTCGCGCGGCGGCCCGAAGAGGCCGAGGAACTTGCGCGAGTAGGGCCGTGTCGTCGACCGGTGGAAGGCGAAGTAGTCCATGTCGAGGGCGAAGCTGCCGTCGGGGAACATCCGCACCAGCCTGCGCACCTTGTCGGCGTAGCGCGGGCGGCCGTAGGGCGCCATGCCCATGACCTTGTACTCGCCCTCGTTGACCTCGAAGCCGAGGAAGGCCGTGAACGTGGAGTAGAGGAGGCCGATCGAGTGCGGGAACCGGATCTCCCGGGTGAGGCGGATCTCGGTGCCGCGGGCCCACCCCATCGTGGCCGTGGCCCACTCGCCCACGCCGTCGACGGTGAGGATCGCGGCGTCGTCGAAGGGCGAGCAGAAGAACGCGCTGGCCGCGTGGGAGAGGTGGTGCTCGGAGAAGAGGATCTTGTCGCGCGGCACCCCCAGCCGCTCCTCGATCAGCGCGCTCACCCACAGCTTGTCGAGCAGCCAGGTGAGGGTGGCCTCGCGGAACACCTTGACCGCCCGCGGGAACATCTGCAGCGACGTCATCAGGATCCGCTCGAACTTGAGGAACGGCTTCTCGAAGAACGCCACGTAGTCCAGGTCGTCGGCGGTGATCCCCTCGGCGGCGAGGACGTACTCGATGGCGTGGATCGGGAACTCGTAGTCGTGCTTCTTGCGCGTGAAGCGCTCCTCCTCGGCGGCGGCCACGACCGCGCCGTCGCGCAGGAGGGCGGCCGCCGCGTCGTGGAAGAAGCAGGAGATCCCCAGGACGTACATGACTAGTATTGCCTCCGCGCGGTCTCGGACGGGGGCGCCGCCGCCGGGCGCTCGGTCCACGCGGTCGCGCCGGCCTCGAGCCGGAGCCGCAGGGGATCCTTCCCGAGCTTCACGATGAGCGCGAACGGGGGGACGACCACGAAGTAGAAGAGGGAGAGCAGGACGCGGGCCTGGAAGTTGCCGAGGACGCGGGCGATGACCGTCCAGCGCTTCCACGCCCGCGCCGCCAGCGACCGCACCGCGGCGAGGCTCATCGTCCGATGTCCTTCAGCACCTGGCCCTGCTCCCCTTCATCGATCGTCGCGCTGAGGTGATCTAGTAATCGATCAAAAGCTGGATTCGAGTAGTGGGCGGCATTTCCACCCTGCCAACGATTTTCCTCCGCGCGCGCCGAGCACCCGCGCGAGCAGCGCGAGGAGGGCGGCCATGTGGATCGCGCCGCCGCCGGCCCACATGATCAGGCCTCCCCAGGCCTGGTCGTCGAGCGCGCTCATCCCCGCCCCGCCCGCGGCGTAGGGCGGGTAGAGCGCGACCGGCGCGAGCATCAGGCCCAGGCCGAGGACCGCATTCTGGAGATGGGCGAGGACGATGTACAGGATTCCGTACACCCGCTCGCCCGCGGCGCGAACCCGCGGGGCCGGACGCACGACCGGCCACCAGAAGAGCAGCCCCGAGGCGAAGAAGACGACGTGCTCGAGGTCGTGGAGGACGCCGCCGCCCACCGCGCGCGCGTAGACCGCGGGCAGGTGCCAGAGCCACAGCGCCGCGGTCGAGAGAAGCCAGGCGGCCGGCATCGACGTCAGCGCCACGAGGCCGCGGCGGGCGCGGCTACCGGCGGCGAGCGCGCGGCACACCGCACGGCGCGCTCGCGCCGGCAGACCCCAGACCACGGCGGGGAACGGATCGGCCAGCAGCAGCAGCACCGGCGCGACCATCAAGAGCAGCTCGTGCTGAACCATGTGGGCGAGGAACAGGCGCGAGGCGGCGGAGCCGAGCGGGGAGAGCAGGGCGAGCCCGAGCGCGGCGAGGCCGCCGCCGTAGAGGGCCAGGCGGCCGAGGCGCGCGAGGGCGGGCCCGCGCCGGCGCATCCGCACCCATCCCGTCGCGTAGACGGCGCCGAGGGCCGCCAGGACGAGGAGGACGTCCGGCCGCACCGCCACCCCTCCGCTCATCCGCGGCTACTTCTTCAGGGTGAGGAACGTGACCCAGACGAAGAACAGGACGGTGCCCGCGAGGAAGAGCCCGAAGGCGAGCTTCTCGATGCCGCTCAATTCCGGGGCCCTCCGCTACCGCGCCGCCGGGAGGACAGTGCCGACGAGGTTGTAGAGCGCCTCGGCCAGGAGAACGACGAGGTTCAGGACCGCCAGGGCGTAAAGCACGCGGACGGCCGTCATTGCGCGAGCCCCGGGCCCAGGCCGCCCCAGTACGCCACCAGGTAGTACACGCCCCACACGGCGAGGATCGCGTACACGACGAGCAACCACGGGTTCACGCCCCCGCCGTAGCTCCGGATCTCGCCGCCCGCGTACTCGTGGAGGTCGTCCCGGCCGCGGCCCTCCCGGGCGATCTCGCGATCACGCTCCGGCATCACGCGCGATTCCCTCCCCCTCCAGCACCTGGTACTTGACCGGCTCCACATCATCGAGGAGGCCCGAGGCCGCCGCCCACACGAAGAGGCACGCGGCGCCGAGCGCCATCAAGACCGAGACCAGGAACTGACCGAAGATCAGGTAGCGGAGCTCCTCCATGCCTCACCTTCCCTCCCCCACCACGCCCCGGAAGAACCGCACCGGCCGCCGCGGCCCGCTCGCCGTCGCCGTTCCGCTCCCGGCGGGGTCGAGCGCGAGCTGAGGGTTGCGGAACGCGTCGCCGTCCGGGGTGTTGAGGGCCGCACGGGTCTCGGCGTCGAGGGCGAGCTTCCGGCCGGTCAGCGGGTCATTGAAGGCCGAGAAGGAGAGCACGTAGTAGCTGATCGCCCACCGCTCCTCCTCAGACATGGAGTCGGCGAAGGACGGCATCGGAGAGCCATCGAGCCCGGTCGTCATGGTCCGGAAGATATCACGGACGCTGCTGCCCCCCTTGAACTGGCCCCGGGTGAAGTCGGTGGGAAGGATCTTGAAGCCGAGGTCGTCCTTCAGCTCGCCGGCCGACACGCCGTCCCCCTTCCCGCCGTCGCCGTGGCACTGCCAGCACTCCGCCTGCCGGTAGAGCGCCTTTCCGCTGACCAGCAGCTCGGGGGTCGCCCGGGGCGGCTCGCCGATCTGGATGGGGGGCTCCGGCTTCTCCTCGCGCCAGCGCGGCGAGAACGTCTTGATGTAGGCGATCACCGCGACGCGGTCCTTGTCCGGCAGCTCATGCCACGCGGGCATGGCCGTCCAGCGGACGCCGCGCGTCAGCGTGCGGTAGAGGTCGCCGTCGGTCGGAAGCGAGCCCGACGGTGTCGAGCGGAACTTGAAGGACGCCAGCGTGAAGTTGCGGGGCCGGGGATTGAGGAACGTCGCGGCCGGCCCGTTGCCGTCCCCCTTGGCCCCGTGGCAGCCCATGCAACGGCGCTCGTAGACCGCCTTCCCCCAGCCCACCTGCGCGTCGGTCTGCGGAATGTCCATGACGGTGGCGGCGAGCGTCTGCGGCTCGAAGACGTCTCGCCAGGCGCCGCGGTTCGTGCCGAGCTTCTGGATATAGGCCACCAGCGCGCGCAATTCCTCGGTGGGCACGATGACGGTCAGCGTCTTCCCCTTCCACGCGGCGGGCGTGTCGTAGGGCGCGGGAAGCTTCTCCACGCCCAGAACCGGGGTGCCGTCGGTGTGCTCCGCGAAGGCCAGGCCGTCGGGGTTCGGGTAGAGCTCGATCGGGGTGCCGGCCTCGAAGCTGAACAGCCCCTTCAGCTCGGCGGACTCGGCGAGCGCCGCGGCTCCATCGCGCTCGACCACGGCGGCGCGGGCGGTGCGGAACAGCCACGGGAACTTCGGCATGACGGAGTCCGGCACCAGCATCTCGGGGACCCAGTGGTGCGCGTCGTGCCACTGGTCGGAGTACTTGAGCCCCACCCGCGTGAGGTCGGGCCCGATCCGCCGCGTGGAGAGCAGGTGCGGCCGGTCGAACGCGTACTCGCCGACCATGGAGACCGGGCCCCAGCGCTGGTCCTCGCCCGCCACCGGACGGACGTACTGGCTGTGGCAGTACCAGCAGCCCTCGCGCTGGTAGATCTCGCGTCCCCGCTGCTCGAGCGCGGTGTACGGCGAGGACTCGTACCAGACCCACTTGACCTCGCCCAGCTCGTTCCGGACCGCGCGCGTGGCCCGGGTCTCCCGCGACTCGGGGATCGCGATGGGAAGAATGCCCTGGACGAAGATCGCGAGGGAGATGAAGAAGAATCCCGCGCCGAGCGCGACGGTCTTGAGGCTCACCGGGGTCTCCCCGCGGCGGGAGCGCCCGCGCTCACGAGGCCGCGGCCGGCGCCGCGACCGCGCCGGCGCTCGCCCCGGCGAGAGCGGTCTTCATGAAGTTGTAGACGAGGAGGGAGATGCCGAGGTCCATGGAGATGCCGGAGAACGTCCGCACCAGCCAGAACGGCTTCATGGTCACGACGGTGTCCACCCAGTCGGCCCCGGCCATCAGCATGAACCCCTGCTGGAGCCCCTGCGCGCTGAGGACGAGCCCCATCGTGGAGATGCCGATCGTGATGAGCCAGAAGCTCCAGTTGCCCAGGGTCGGGCTCCACAGCTCGCGGCGGCAGAGGCGCGGCCACACGTACACGGCGCCGGCGATGGCCCACACCACGAAGGTGCCGAAGACCGTCAGGTGCGAGTGCGCGATGACGAAGTCGCTGAAGTGCGTCGGCTGCTGGATCGACCGCAGGGCCTCCACGGACCCCTGGAAGCACCCCGCGAGGTACATGAGCGAGCCCATGATCAGGAACTTCGCCGGGAGGTTCCGGGTGAACTCCCCCCACTTGCCGATCATGGTGCCGAAGAAGTTCTGCAGCACGGTCCAGACCGGGATGATCAGCATCATCGACGAGACGATCGCGATGGTCTCGGCCCAGTCGGCGATGGGGCTGAAGAGGTAGTGGTGGATGCCGACGAAGGGGTAGAAGAACGCCAGGGACCAGAAGCCGATCAGCGACAGCTTGTGGCTGTAGATCGGGTTCCGCGTGGCTGCCGGCAGGAAGTAGTAGATCAGCACGTACCCCGCGGGCGTGATCCACAGCCCGACGATGTAGTGGATGAAGAGCCCGTGGAGGGCGGCGTTGTTGATGCCCGGCACCGTCCAGTAGGGGCCGATGACGAGCAGGAGGAGGTTGATGTCGGTCCAGACGAAGGCGCCGATCAGGTACCAGAGGCTCGTGTAGAGCGGGATCCGCCGCCGGCGCGCGATCGTGACGAGGAGCTGGGCGGTGATCGCCGCGAGCGCCACGATGAGGACGATGACGTTGGGGAAGGCCAGCTCCCCGGCTTCCCAGCCCCGATTGGTTCCGAACGCCGTGAGCCCGACGAAGGCGACCGCGAGGTTGAGGTTCCAGATCCAGAGGAGCGGGTAGCCCCAGGACTCCTTCCAGACCGGCACCCCGGCCAGCCGGGGGGTGATGTAGTAGGCGAGGCCGATGAAGAGCGTCGAGAACGCGCCCCAGATGACGCCGTTGACGTGCACCGGACGCAGCCGGCCGAACGTGCTCCAGGCGCTCTCCCCGAGGAAGCCGGGGTAGTTGAACTTCGTCGAGACGAACACGCCGACGGTGGGAGCGAACATCAGCCAGAAGAACCCCCACAGGAGCCACTTCTGGATGAGGTCCCGGTTGATCAGCTCGTCGTTGGCGAGCCCGGGATCCCGGGTCACGGCCGTCACCAGACCGGGACCTCGGAGAGCGCCTCGAACCGCTGGCCGCTGGTGTTGGTCACCACCACGCGCACGGGCCCCCCGCCGCCCGCCCGCAGCCGGAACGTGATGAACGGGTCGTCACTGAGCGCCGCCGTCGCCTCGTATCGGCTCACCAGCCCTCCACCATAGAACACGCTCACGTCGGTGACGTGAAACGGCTCCGACACCCGGACGAACGCTCCGTCGCGGAGCGCGAGCCCCGTTCGGTTCGGGTGCCGCATGATCACCTGGACGTCGATGATCTGGTCGCGCCGAATCCGGAGGCCCTTCACCGCGGCCGGGATCCGGATGCGCGGCGGCACGATCTCGTCGCGCGGGCGACCCGGCGGCGCGCTCCCCGCACAGCCCCCGCGCCGTCGACGACCCGGATCGGCTCGGTGGTCGACCATCGCCCGTGCATATTACACTCTGCCGTCACCGCGAGCTCCGATGCGCCCTCGTCCCTCCGCGCCTGGAAGGCCAGGTAGACCTGCCACCCGCATCTCGATCATCAGCTACGGCGAGGAGCGGCCGCTCTGCACGGAGCAGACCGAGGCGTGCTGGGCGAAGAACCGCCGCAGCCA
>JACQCN010000229.1 GCA_016201575.1 Candidatus Rokuibacteriota bacterium
CCAGGTGATCCAGGGCGTCGTCTCGGGCATCAGCTGGTACGGCAACTGCTTCGGCTGCCCGACGGTGGGCGGCGAGATCGTCTTCGATCCCGCCTACGCGCGGAACCCCCTCGTCAACGTCATGGCCGTCGGCCTCGTCCGCCGCGAGCGGATCTTCCGCGCCCGCGCCGAGGGCGTCGGCAACCCCGTGTTCTACGTCGGCAACAAGACCGGACGCGACGGGATCCACGGCGCGTCGATGGCGTCGGCCACGTTCGACGAGGGCGCCGAGGAGCGGCGGCCGACGGTGCAGGTGGGCGACCCGTTCACGGAGAAGCTGCTGCTCGAGGCCTGCCTGGAGGCGATGCAGACGGGCGCGATCGTCGGCATCCAGGACATGGGCGCGGCGGGGCTGGCCTGCTGCACCTCGGAGATGCCGGCGCGCGGCGGCACCGGGATGGAGATCGAGCTGTCGCGCGTGCCGCAGCGCGAGACGGGCATGACGCCGTACGAGATCCTGCTCTCGGAGTCGCAGGAGCGGATGCTCCTGGTGGCCACCCGGGGGCGGGAGGAGGAGGTGCGGCGCGTCTTCGCCCGCTGGGAGCTGGATGCCGTCGAGATCGGGCACGTGACCGCGGAGCCCGAGCTGGTCGCCCGCATGCACGGCGAGGTGGTGGCCCGCGTGCCCGTGGAGGCGCTGGCGGAGGCGCCCGTCTATCGCAAGCCCGCCGAGCCGCCGGCCGAGCTGGCGGGGCGCCAGCGCTTCGACCCGCTCTCGCTGCCCGAGCCCGAGGGCTACGGGGCGGCGCTGCTGTCGCTGCTCGGCTCGCCCACCATCGCGTCCAAGGAGTGGGCCTTCCGCCAGTACGACCAGCAGGTGGGGATCAACACGCTCGTGCTCCCCGGCTCCGACGCGGCCGTGCTCCGCATCAAGGGCACCGGCCGCGCCATCGCGCTCAAGACGGACGGCAACGGCCGCCACGTGTTCCTCGAGCCGCGCGCGGGCGGCGCCATGGCTCTCTGCGAGGCCGCCCGCAACGTCACCTGCGCGGGGGCGCGGCCGCTCGGCGCCACCGATTGCCTCAACTTCGGCTCGCCCGAGCGCCCGGAGATCCTGTGGCAGTTCGTCGAGGTCGTGGATGGCATCGCGGAGGCGTGCCGCGCGCTCGAGATCCCGATAGTGGGGGGCAACGTTTCCTTCTACAATGAAACGTCGGGGCAGGCGATCCTTCCGACGCCGGTGGTCGGTGTCGTCGGCCTGCTCGAGGACGCGGAGAGTCGCACGACGCAGTGGTTCAAGACGGCCGGGGACCGCATCGCGCTGCTGGGGCCGCCGGTGGTGAGCCTCGGCGGCAGCGAGTACCTCTGGCACCTGCACCGGCGCCTGGCGGGGCGGCTGGCCCCCCTCGACCTCGAGCTCGAGCGGCGGGTCCAGGCGGCGTGCCGGGCGGCCATCGAGGCGGGGCTCGTGGCGAGCGCGCACGACTGTGCGGAGGGCGGGATCGCGGTCGCGCTCGCCGAGGCGGCCGTCACGGGGCCGGTGGCGATCGGCGCCGAGGTGACGCTCCCGGCCGCGGGGCGCGCCGACCTCGTGCTCTTCGGGGAGGGGCCGTCCCGCATCGTGGTGAGCCTGCCGGCGGAGCAGGAGCGGCAGTTCGAGGCGTTGATGGCCGAGTCGGCCATTCCGTGGACGTGGATGGGGGCGGTGGGGGGCGAGCGGCTCGTGCTGCGGCTCGGAGGCGAGCCGGTCATCGATCTCGCGCTCGACCGGCTCGACCGCGCGTGGAGAGACGGCTTTGAGCGCTACGTCGCCTGAAGATCGCGCCGCCCGCGTCGACGCGCCCGACGACAAGTTCCACGACGAGTGCGGGCTGTTCGGGATCTGGAACCATCCCGAGGCCGCCAACGTCGCCTACCTGGGCCTCTACGCGCTCCAGCACCGCGGGCAGGAATCGGCCGGCATCGCCGCCACCGACGGCGCCGCCTTCCACGTCGAGAAGGCGATGGGCTGGGTGGCCGACGTGTTCGGGCCGGAGCGCCTCCGGCGCCTGCCCGGCCACCGCGCGATCGGCCACGTGCGCTACTCGACGTCCGGCAGCTCGAACCTCAAGAACGCGCAGCCGATCACCGCCAACACGGCCCGCGGCCCCGTGGCCATCGCCCACAACGGCAACCTCACCAATGCCGAGGCGCTCCGGCGGGAGATGGAGCGCGAGGGCGCGATCTTCCAGTCGACCTCGGACACGGAGGTGATCCTGCACCTCCTGGCCCGCGCGCCCGCCGGCCCCTTCGAGGAGCAGATCGCCTCCGCGCTCGGGCGGGTGACCGGGGCCTACTCGCTGGTGCTGCTCACGCCGGACGCCCTCTACGCCGTCCGCGACCCGCACGGCTTCCGCCCGCTCACCCTCGGCAAGCTCCGCGAGGCGTGGATCGTGGCCTCCGAGACCTGCGCCCTCGACCTCATGGAGGCCGAGGCGGTGCGCGACATCGAGCCGGGCGAGATCCTGACGATCAGCGAGGCGGGCCTCCGCTCGCTGAAGCCGTTCCCCGTCACGGACCGGCTCGCCTGCGTGTTCGAGTACGTGTACTTCGCGCGCCCGGACTCGGTGCTGTGGGGCCGGAACGTCCACCGCGTGCGGAAGGCGATGGGCCACCAGCTCGCGCGCGAGCACCCGGTCGAGGCCGACATCGTGATCCCGGTGCCGGACTCCGGCATGGGCGCCGCGCTCGGCTTCTCCGAGGAGTCGGGGATCCCCTTCGAGTTCGGCCTGATCCGGAACCACTACGTGGGCCGGATCTTCATCGAGCCCAAGCAGGGGATCCGGCACTTCGGCGTGAAGGTGAAGCTGAACCCGCTGCGCGAGACCCTCGGCGGGCGGCGCGTGGTCGTCGTCGACGACTCGATCGTCCGCGGCACCACCAGCCGCAAGATCGTGAAGATGATCCGCGGCGCGGGGGCCCGCGAGGTGCACGTCCGCATCTCGTCGCCGTCGATCCAGTGGCCCTGCTACTACGGCATCGACACGCCCACGCGCCGGGAGCTGATCGCCGCGAGCCACGACACCGACGAGATCCGCCGGTACCTGGGCGCCGACACGCTGGGCTACCTCTCGCTCGACGGCATGCTGAAGGCGACGGGTGCCGACCCCGCGACCTTCTGCAACGCGTGCTTCACCGGCAACTACCGCGTCGGCATCGCTCCCGAAGAGACTCCGCAGCTCCGGCTGTTCAGCTCGTAGCCGGGTCACATGGACCCCCTCACGTACAAGCAGGCCGGCGTGGACACCGAAGCCGGCGACGAGGCCGCGCGCCGGATCGCGCCGCTGGCCCGGAAGACGCTGCGCCCGGAGGTCATCGGCGGGATCGGGGGCTTCGCCGGGTTCGTGCGGGTCCCCGACGGCTACCGGGAGCCCGTGCTGGTGTCGTCCACCGACGGCGTGGGGAGCAAGCTCAAGGTCGCCTTCATGACCGGGCGCCACGACACCGTCGGCATCGACCTGGTCGCGATGGGCGTCAACGACATCCTCGTCCATGGCGCCGCGCCGTTCTACTTCCTCGACTACATCGGGATCTCGCGCCTGGACCCCGACCGGGTGGAGACGATCGTCGCCGGCGTGGTCGAAGGCTGTCACCGGGCCGGCTGCGCGCTGATCGGGGGGGAGACCGCGGAGCTGCCGGACCTCTACGCGCCGGGGGAGTACGACCTCGCGGGGTTCGCGGTGGGCGTGGTCGAGCGCGCGGCCATCGTCGACGGGAGCGCGGTGGCGGTGGGCGACCGGATCCTCGGCCTCGCCTCCTCGGGCCTCCACTCCAACGGGTACTCGCTGGCCCGGCGGATCGTGTTCGACGTCCTCCGCCTGGAGCCAGACGATCCGCTGCCCGGCGTCGGCCGCACCGTGGCCGACGAGCTGCTGGAGCCGACGCGGATCTACGCGCGCGCGGTGCTCGGCGTGCTCAAGGCCGCGACCGTGCGCGCCATGGCCCACATCACGGGCGGGGGGCTGCCCGGCAACGTGCCGCGCGTGCTGCCCGAAGGCTGCCGCGCCGTCATCCATCGCGACGCCTGGCCGGTGCCGCCCGTGTTCGCCGCGCTCCAGCGCGGCGGGACGATCGCCGACGGCGAGATGTTCCGTGCCTTCAACATGGGGCTCGGCTACCTCGTCGTCGTCCCGCCGACCGATGTCGACCAGGCGACGCGGGCGCTCACCCACGCCGGCGAGCGGGTGTTCGAGGTCGGCGAGATCGTGCGCGGCGCCCGCGCCGTGGAGCTGATATGACACGGCGGCGCCGGCCCCGGTCATCGGCCTCGACGCCGGTTCGAGCGCCGGCGTTGCCGGCGCAATCGGTCCGGGGGGAGGCTCGGAGGGGGGCGGAGCCCCCCGTCGAGAATCGAGCGCCGGCTTCGCGGGCGCAACCGGACCGGGGGGAGGCTCGGCAGGGGGGCGGAGCCTCCCTCCGAGGCAACTTGCGCGTCGGCGTCCTGGCATCCGGGCGGGGCACCAACCTCCAGGCCATCATCGACGCCATCGAGCGCGGCGAGCTCCCCGCGACGCTCGCCGTCGTCGTCTCCGACCGCGAGGGTGCGGCGGCCCTCGAGCGCGCGCGGAAGCACGGCGCGCCCGCGGTGTTCCTGAACCCCAAGGACCACGCGGCGTGAAGGTGGCGGGCGCGACGGTGCACTTCGTCGACGAGGGGGTGGACACGGGGCCCATCATCGGGCAGGATGCGGTGCCGGTGCTGCCCGACGACACGGAGGACACGCTCTCCGTCCGGATCCTGGAGGCGGAGCACCGCCTCTATCCCCGGGCGATCCGGCTCTTCGCCGAGGGCCGGCTCGGGATCGCGGGGCGCCGGGTGATCGTCGACGAGCCTGACCACCGCGGGCCCGCGCCACGCTGATTCAGGAGCCTGCCGGAGTGATTCCGAGTCGTCGAGCGTGCGTGTTCGAGCGCCGGCTCCGCCGGCGCAATCGGGTCGTGGGGGAGGGATCGGAGGGGCCCTCGGCGGCCCCCTCCGAGTAGTCCCATGACCCGGGTCCGTCGAGCCCTCGTGAGCGTCCACGACAAGACGGGCGTGGCCGAGCTGGCCCGCGGGCTCGCCGCCCTCGGGATCGAGATCCTCTCCACCGGCGGCACCGCGCGGCTGCTGCGGGAGACGGGCGTCGCCGTGCGCGACGTCGCGGACGTCACCGGCTTTCCCGAGATGCTCGACGGCCGGGTCAAGACGCTCCACCCCGGGATCCACGGCGGGATCCTCGCCCGGCGCGACCGCCCTGAGCACATGGCGGCGCTCGAGCGGCACGGAATCGGCCCGATCGACCTCGTGGTCATCGCTCTCTACCCGTTCGAGGGGACCGTCGCGAGGGCCGGCGTCACGCTCGAGGAGGCGATCGAGCAGATCGACATCGGCGGTCCGGCGATGATCCGCGCGGCCGCCAAGAACTCGGCGAGCGTCGGGGTCGTCACCGATCCCGCGCAGTACGAGCCCCTGCTGGCCGAGCTCCGCGCCTCGGGCGGGGCGCTGTCGGAGGAGACCCGGCGCCGACTCGCCCGGGAGGCCTTCCGCCGCACGGCGCAGTACGACGCCGCGATCGCCGCCTACCTCGAGAGCCGGGCGCCCGGCGAGCGTGACGCCTTTCCCCCCCGCCTCGTGCTCGAGGCCGACCGCGTGGCCGCGCTCCGCTACGGCGAGAACCCGCACCAGGCCGCGGCCTTCTATCGCCCGG
>JACQCN010000025.1 GCA_016201575.1 Candidatus Rokuibacteriota bacterium
GCCACTCGTCGAGCGTGGCCCGGGCGGCGGCGTAGCCGTCGCGGGGCAGCGTGACGCGCACGATGTTCCAGGGCGAGAGGTCGTAGAGCAACGCCTGGGTCTCGGGGCCGATCTGGTCGTAGGGGGGCGCGACCACCGACGACATGGGCCCGACGCGCGCCGGATCGTAGCAGTAGCCGCGGAACGGCCGGATCCTCATCCGGCTAGAGCATAGCCGAAAGTCACCAGACGCGCAGGCCGGGCGTCGTGAGCGGCGTCGTCGCCGCGAGCCGGACCAGCGTCGGCCCGTAGGCGACGGCGATCAGCACGAAGGCGAGCACGATCCACGGCCGCCAGCGGTCGAGCACGGCCGGCGCGTGCTCGGGGCCGGAGAGCGCCTCCGCGAACTCGGGGACGGCGGGCGCGGGCCCGCGCGACGCGACCAGGGTCAGCACGATGTTGAGGAAGTAGAGGAGCGAGCTCAGGAACAGGATCGTCCCGCCGATCCCCACCAGCGACATGAGGAGCTTCCACCCCGGCTGCACGTAGGTCGCCGCCCCCAGCATGGTCCGCCGGGGCGCGCCCAGCATCCCGAGCCGGTGCATCGCGTGCGAGAAGATCGTCATGCCCACGAACCAGAGCCAGACCTGCGCCAGCGCGAGCGGCCGGCTCCAGAGCGCGCGGCCCCGGAGGTACGGCACGAGCCAGTAGGTGATGCCCATGAAGCTCAGCGTCACCGCGGTGCCCACGGTCAGGTGCAGGTGCCCCGGGATCCAGGCGGTGTTGTGCACGATCAGGTTGAGGTTGTAGGAGGCGTTGATGAGGCCGCCCACGCCGCCGAAGGTGAACAAGAACATCGCGAGCACCTGGGCCGCCACCGAGGGATCGCCCCACGGGAGCCGGCGCACCCACGCCACCCAGCCCGTCCCGCCCCGCGCCCGCGCCCCGCTCTCCAGCGAGGCCACCACGTTGAAGAACGTGAGCAGGCTCGGGAAGAACACGGCGAACGTGAGGAACGCGTGCACGAGCTTCCAGCCCTCGTGGATGCCCGGGTCGGTGTACTGGTGGTGGAAGCCGAGCGGCGTCGAGAGCACGAGGAAGAGGATGAACGAGGTGCGCGCGAGCGGGTCGCTGAAGAGCTTCCCGCCGGCCTGGCGCGGCACCAGCGTGTACCAGGAGACGTACGCGGGCAGGAGCCAGAAGTAGACGATGGGATGCCCCGTGAACCAGAACAGCACGCGCGCCAGCAGCGCGTCGGTGCCCCCGACCCACCCGAGCGACCACGGGATCAGCAGGAACAGCATCTCGGCGGCGAGCCCGAGCGAGGCGATCGTCCACATCGCGAAGGTCACGACCGACATGAACGCGGCGAGCGGCGTCCGCGTCCCCGGGTTGGCCGCCCGCCAGGCGCGCCAGGTGAGCGCGAGGTTGAGCGTCACCAGCCAGGTGCCGGCGACCACCAGGGTCAGCCCGACGTAGAACGCCCAGTGGGCCCGCAGCGGCGGGTAGAACGTGAACATGACCGTGGCGGCGTTGCCGACCAGCGGCACCGCGGCGAGGACGAGGCCCGCCGTCATGAGCCAGAAGGTCAGCCAGCCGAGCTTGGGGGAAGCCAGCGGCGTCGCGAGGGCGCGCGCGGCGATGAACGGCAGGAAGCCGCAGATGAAGAAGGTCGTCCACACGAGCACGTTGAGCACGCCGTGAAGCGAGAGCCCGTGGTAGTAGGATTTGATCAGCGGCGCCACCCACGGGTAGAGGTTCACGCCGGCGTGCTCGAGGGCCTGGAGCGCGCCCGTCACCACGCCGCCGAAGAGGGCGACCAGGGCGACGGCGATGAAGGCGGAGGCGAGCCGTTGCTCGGAGGGGGGCTCCGCCCCCCTTCCGAACCTCCCCCCTGAAGCTTGCGCCGGCGAAGCCGGCGCTCGAGCCGGAGAATCCGAGGCCCCGAGCGGGCTCACTTGCGCTCCTCCAGACCTGCGAGCTCGCGACCTCGGGGGTCACTGATCGCGGCGCTTCGAGCGCCGGCTTTGCCGGCGCCAGCCTGCGGGGGGAGATTCGGGTGGGGGGCGGAGCCCCCCTCCGAGGTGACGATCACCTTGCCCGCCATCGTGTGGTGGGCGATCCCGCAGTACTCGTGGCAGATCATCAGGTACTCACCGGGCTTGGCGAAGCGGGCCTCGACGTGGGCCACCTGCCCGGGCAGCAGCATGACGTTGACGTTGGCCTTCGGGATGAAGAGCCCGTGGACGACGTCGCGGCTGGTGGCCCAGAAGTGCACCGTCGACCCGGCGGGCACGCGGATCTCGTTGGGCGTGAACGACCATACCTGCGCGAGCATCCGCACCTCGTACTGCCCCGGCGCGATCTCCTTCACGCCGAGGGCGTCGAAGGGCGCGGTCTCCGTGACCTTCGTCGGGTCGACCCGCCCCGCGGCGCCCGGCAGGTGGATGTTGGCGCCGAAGGCCGTGACCACCAGGGCGGCCAGCATCCCCACGGGAATCGCGATGCTCGGCAGGATCCAGGCCAGCTCGTAGAGGTAGACCGTCGTGCCCTGCCTCATTGACCGACTCCCCAGAGCCTCAGGTAGGCGTTGGTCCACAGGGCGGCGAGGATCAGGAGGTAGACGAGCGTGAACAGCAGCGCGCCCTTGGGATGGTCGTTCTCGTTCATCGTCGGCGCTCCTTTCCGACAAAGGTGTCCGGCGAGAAGTCCGGCGCGAAGGAGTGCAAATGCACTGCCACCCCTGGGGGAGTCGACGGGGCGCGGAAGTACCGGAAATGTCACGCGCTTGCTTGCGGGCGGCGCGCGCTGGGGCTGGGACGGGTGGGGCACGCGCGGCCCGGCTGGGGAAGCGCTGCCCCAGCAGACCCCGCGCCCCGCACGGAATCTCGCGGCTAGCTTTCTAACCTACGCGGTCAGCGGCGCGTGGACCGCCGCCGCTGGTGCGCACGGTCAGACCCCGGCCCGGCGCCGTACGGTGCCAGTTCTTCCCGGACCACTTGGCGAACGACGTCGAGCGTCGAGCGTCGGTGGACGTGCTCGAGTAACGCATCGTTGATCAGGGTCTGGTAGTTCCCGCCACCAGCCGTGTCTACCAGACTTCGGAAGTAGTCGAGCACGGTGTTGTCCAGGCGAATCGAGATCTTGGTCTTCCCCGGCTCGGGCCTGACGACGGGGCCGCGCTTGGCGCGCGAGAAATCGATGTCGCGATACTTCTCAGCTACGACCTTCTTCATACATCTCCTCTTGACGTTTGCTCGCCTTCCAGCCCGAGATCACGCGGATGATGCCCGGCTCCGGGTACGTGTACACCACGACAAGCAGGTTCCCCAGAGCGCTGAGGCCCAGAGTCACGAAGCGCTGCCCGTCGACGGCGTCGGGGTCCTCACGTGTCAAGGCGAAGTCGTCTTCCAGGACCGTGACCGCCTCCGCAAATCCCACCCCGTGAGTGCGGAGGTTCGCCTCCGCCTTCGGCGGGTCCCATTCGAACCGCACGTAGACAGTGTATAGACGTTTGTCCTCCGCCTCAAGTGGGCGCTCGTGGGTCTAACGTCAAGGTTAGACGGCCGAGTCAGGCCACGTGGCGAGCGCAGGCTAGAGCGAGCGAC
>JACQCN010000249.1 GCA_016201575.1 Candidatus Rokuibacteriota bacterium
AGGTAGATCGACCAGACCTGGGCCGCGTCCGCGGAGGCGACGCCGAGGCCGAAGGAGATCACGCCGAGCACGGTCAGCAGGCCGAGGAAGATCGTCATTTCGCCGCCAGGGTCCGGAGGTAGTTGACGATCTGCCAGGACTCCTCCGACGAGAGGGCCTCGCCGTAGGACGGCATGACCGCCCCGCCGACCCGGATGTAGCTGTGCCAGTAGCCGTCCGTCCGCGCCTTCTGCAGCCCGGCGTTGGTCAGGTCCGGCGGTGGGATGAACCGGGCCGTCACCGGCCCGTTCCCCTTCCCGCTCTCGCCGTGGCACGGCGTGCAGTACACCTGGAAGCGCTCCTTGCCGGCGGCGATCGACTCCGGGCTCGGCGTGACCGGGTTCGGCTGCCTGGCCGCCTGGTCGCGCGCCTCCCTCGGGATCGTCAGCTCGCCGCCGCGCGGCACCAGCCCCGCGGGCATCGTGAACACGCGCTCGCCGGCGACGATGCGCGGCGTCTCCGTCATGTTGTGGGTGAAGCGGGTCACCACCGCGTAGCCCATGACGCCGGCGGCGCCGGCGATGATCAGCAGGACCAGGACGAAGACGTACTTCACGGGATCACTTCCTCCGCGCCCGCGGTCTTCAGGAGGTCGCGCACCGGGCTCATCTCGCCCGGGGCGCACCGCACGGCCACGCCGAACTTGTCGCGGGTGAAGCGCGGGTCGTAGGCGGGCGAGGGCGCGAGCTTCGGGATCCGCCCGAGGATCAGCATGGCCAGGACCGTCGAGAGCCCGCCCAGGAGGATGGTCAGCTCGAAGGCGATCACCACGAACGGCGGGATCGAGACCACGGGCTTGCCCCCGGTCACGAGCTTCCAGATCTCCGCGGTGTAGATGGTGAGGAAGAAGCCGAGCGAGGTGCCGGTCAGGCCGCCGATCAGCGTGAAGAGCCGCACCCGGCTGAGCGGCCGGTCCCGCTCGACGGCGTCCAGGATCTCGTGGACCGGCACCGGCGAGTAGACGGTCAGGTCGCGGAACCCCCGGGCCTTGAGCCGCTCGATGGCGTCCACCGTGGTGTCCACGTACCCGAAGACGCCGAGGATGATGTCGCCCGCGCCCATGCTAATGCGCCGCCTTCCGGTTCTTGAACGGGTGGGGCAGCGTCTCCTTCACCTCCACGATCGACAGCGACGGCAGCACCTTGATGAAGGCCAGGAACAGGATGAAGAACCACGCGAAGCTGCCCACGATGATCGTGGTGTCGGTCACCGTGGGGATGTAGGTGCCCCAGGTGTAGGGGTAGAAGTCGTGGGCCAGCCCGGGGACGATGATGTTGAAGCGCTCGAACCACATGCCGATGAGCACGATGACGGAGACGGCGAAGAGCGTCGGGACGTGGGTACGGGCCCGCTTCCGGAAGAAGACGAGGGGGCTCACGCAGTTGCAGAAGTACATGAGCCAGAACGACCAGGCGTACTGCTTGGTGGCCCGCGCGAAGAGCGACGCCTTCTCGAACACGTCGCCGCTGTACCAGGCGGTGAAGGCCTCGCAGACGTAGAAGTAGGTGAGCACCAGGCTGGTGACCAGGAGGAGCTTGGCCATCGCCTCGAGGTGCTTGTCCTTGATGTAGTCGTAGAGGTTGAAGTGGTAGCGCATCGGGAGGATCAGGACCAGCACCATCGCGAAGCCGGAGAAGATGGCCCCGTTGACGAAGAACGGCGCGAAGAGCGTCGAGTGCCAGCCGGGGATCAGGGTCATGGCGAAGTCCCAGGAGACCACGCTGTGGACGGAGAGGACGAGTGGCGTGGCCAGGGCGGCGAGGATGCCGTAGGCCCGCAGGTAGTGCCGCCACTGGGAGTCCGAGCCCTCCCAGCCGAGGGCGAGCACGGAGTAGATCTTCTTTTTCCACCCCGTCGACTCGTCTCGGATCGCGGCCACGTCGGGGAAAAGGCCCACGATGAAGAACACCACGCTGATGGTCAGGTACGTCGAGATCGCGAAGACGTCCCAGACCAGCGGCGAGCGGAAGTTCGGCCACAGGTAGCGCTGGTTCGGGTACGGGAGGAGCCAGTAGGCGAACCACATCCGGCCGGCGTGGATCAGCGGGAACAGGCCCGCCGTCATGACCGCGAAGACGGTCATCGCCTCCGCGCCCCGGTAGATCGACGTGCGCCAGCGCGCCCGGAAGAGGTAGAGCACGGCCGAGATCAGGGTGCCCGCGTGGCCGATACCGATCCAGAACACGAAGGTGGTGATGTACATCGCCCACATCTGGGGCGTGCGCTTGCCCGACGCGCCCATGCCGATCCAGATCTGCCAGGCCCAGGCGAGGATCCCGGCCGTCAGGATCAGCCCGACGAGGGACATCCAGGCGAAGTAGAGGTTGCCCGGCGCGGACAGCGTCCGGGCCACGTCGCGGTTGACGTCGGCGAAGCTCGGGCCGCTGGTCGGCGCCTGATCGCTCACCGGACTGCCCTCCTCTCCCGCACGTGGACCGATTGTTCGAGCGCCGGCTTTGCCGGCGCCACCTCGGGGGGAGGTTCGGAAGGGGGGCGGAGCGCCCCTCTGAGGATGCTCATGCCTGCTCCCGGACGACTTTCTTGAGGTACGTGATCGACGAGCGCGTCCCCAGCTCCTCGAGCACCCGGTAGCCGCGCGGCGAGCGCGACAGCCTGGACACGCCGCTCGCCCCGTCCTTCAGGTCGCCGAAGGTGATGGCCTGCGTGGGGCAGGTCTGCTGGCACGCCGTCTGGATGTCGCCGTCCCGCACCGGCCGCTGCTGGTCACGCGCCCGGTCCTTGCCCGCGATGATGCGCTGGATGCACATCGTGCACTTCTCCATCACGCCGAGCTGGCGGACGGTGACGTCGGGGTTGAGCTGGACGTCGAGGGGCTCCGGCCACTCCCACTGGTACCAGTTGAAGCGGCGCACGTGGTACGGGCAGTTGTTGCCGCAGTACCGGGTGCCGACGCAGCGGTTGTAGACCTGCCCGTTGAGGCCCTCGTCCGTCCGGTAGGCGGCGAAGACCGGGCACACCGGCTCGCAGGGCGCGACCTCGCAGTGCTGGCAGAACATGGGCAGGAAGATGTTGGTCGGGTGCGCGGCGTCCCCCAGCGCCCAGCGCTCGAGGCGCAGCCAGTGCACCTGGCGGCCGTAGGCGGCCTGCGGCTTGCCGACGACAGCCACGTTGTTCTCGGCCTGGCAGGCGATCATGCACGCCGAGCAGCCGACGCAGGAGTCGAGGTCGACCGACATCCCCCAGCGGTGGTTCGGGTACGTGTGGTTGGGGTACATGCTCGGGACGTTGGCGTGGTCGGGCGCCCGGCCCCGCAGCTCCAGCTCCCGCGCTGCCGCCAGCTCGATCTCCTGCGCGATCTCGCGGTGGTCCTGGTCGTGCGTGGCCTGCAGGACCGCCAGCGGCCGGCGCGCCCCCGTCTTCTCGAGCGTCACCCGCACCGAGAGGAACGCGAGCCCGCCCGAGGTCGGGTCGACCGTGGACGGCAGCAGCGCCATCGGGTTCATCGTGCCCCCCGCCTGGACGTAGCGGCCGACCTGGTAGGGCATGTAGTGCTCGCCGATCGGGATCGCGACGGCGCCGGGATGGAGGCTGTCGGACACGTACGCCGGCAGCTCGATCGCGCCGTGCGGCGACTTCACGCGCACCAGGTCGCCGCGCTCGATCCCCAGCTTCTTCGCCGCCTCGGCCGGGACCTCGACCCACGCATCCCACGCCGCCTGGGTCATCGGATCGGGCGCTTCCTGGAGCCACGAGCGGCTGGCGCCGCGGCCGTCGTACCAGCGGAGCGACGGATAGGCGATGAGGGCGAAGCCCCCGGCGTCCCCGTCGAGCTTGGCCGGCCCGACGGCGAGGCTCCCGACGCGCGTGGTCGAGACCGCGACGGCGGGCGCGGGCTTCCAGGCGCCGCCCCGCTGGAGCGCGTCGCCCCACCCCGCCGCGCCGGCGATCGGCGCCCACGCGTCCCGGACGTACGCCTCGTGGCTCGCCCAGGGCAGCGGGCCCTTGCCTTCCTCGGTGCCGAGGACGGCGCGGCCGACCGCGATCAGCACGTCGCCCATCGGCCGCGAGTCGCGCACCGGCGACATCGTCGGCTGCATGAGCCCCACGACGCCGTCGCGGGGCGAGTAGTCGCCCCACGTCTCCAGCCAGTGGGTGTCGGGCAGGACCAGGTGCGCGAGCGCGGTCGTCTCGTCGGGCAGGTTCGAGAAGCTGACCACGAACGGGACCTTGCGGATCGCCGCCGCCGCCTTCATGCCGCCGGGGAGCGCGAACGCGA
>JACQCN010000250.1 GCA_016201575.1 Candidatus Rokuibacteriota bacterium
CGCGCGGGCGGTGCCGATGCCCCGCCCCATCAGCGCGACCAGGAGGCGCCAGATGCCCGGCAACCGGGCCAGGACACGGTTGGGGAGGAAGTACGGGAACGGTGGGAACGGGTTGAAGCCCCTGATGTCGGCCTCGAAGTGCGGCGACAGCAGGGCGGCGATGTCTTCCGCGGTCAGGAAGATCTTCCAGGGATGATCGCGGTTGCGCCAGTGCCGCCGGTTGAGCGTGGTCATGTACAGAGCCCCGCCCGGTCGCAGCACCCGGGCGATCTCGCGCACTGCGGCTTCTTTCGGGCGGGACGGCACGAACTCCTCCAGCATGCCGGCGAACACGACCACATCGAACGCCGCCTCCCGAAACGGGAGCGACAGCATGTCGGCGACGAGGAGGCTAGCCGTGGGGTTGAGCGCGCGGGCCACTCGAAGAGCTTCCGGAGACACGTCCACCCCGACCCGGCAATTGGTCTCCGGAACCTCGGAGAGGAGAATGCCCCCGTTGCAGCCGACGTCCAGCACGCGCTGGCCGTTCAGCGAGGCCATCGCATCGGCGAGGAGGAACCGAGCATCCAGGCGATCGCCCCACCACGCGTGCGGCGCGTGCTCCATCCACTTCCGCTTCACCCGGCGGACAGTGTCGGCGAGCATCGTCAGCGCGACGGCCGGAACGGCCACAGCCCCCTCCGGAGCCGTCGCATCAGGTTGGCCGCCGTCCAGCGCCCGGGCTTCAGCACCCGGGTGAACACGGCGTACTCGAACAGGTCGCCGCCCCACTTCTCCTTGAACCGCCGGATGCCCGCTTCCTTGTCGTCGGACGGCGAAACCGCCACGCCTCCGAGGTCGAGCACGGCCAGCCCTCGCTCGTGGCACCAGCGGATCAGCTCCCAGTAGAGCAGGTCGCCCACGTAGATCTTCGCCTCGCGGGCGATCCTGGACTGGACTGGCGTGAACAGTTGGGCTTGGCCGTTGAAGTGGAGCAGTCCCACGCACCCTACCGCGCGACCCTCGTGCTCGGCCAGGAAGAACTCGCAGTGCGGGCGGAGGTGCTTGAACATGTCTCGGTAGCGCTCCGGCCGGTAGGGAGGGAACCCGTTGTCGGCCCGCCATTCGGCGACCAGCGCGCAGAATTCGTCCACCTCCGGGAGCCGCTCCAGACGGCGGACGGAGACGCCCTGCTTCTCGGCCTTGCGGATGGGCGTACGGGCCACGTCGGCCTTCAGCCTCGACCACAACGCTTCGAGCGGCATCCGCACGTCCACGCGGATCGTGGCCCGGCGCTCGGCGACGAACCGCGCCTCGGAAAATGCGGCGCCGACGCCGCCCGTACCGCCGAACGGCGGCGACACTTCTTCGATTCCGGTGACGTTCCGTTGCCTGGCCAAGGCCTGGACGGTTTCCAGGCAGCCGCCGACGACGGCGCCGCTGGCGAGGCCTTGCCGCACCACCGGTCCCTCCCGCCAGTTGAAGACCTTCAACATCGGAGCGAGGAGCCTCTTGACGCGCCCTCCGACGGCCGCCTCCAGCACCTCCTGCCCGCGCAGCATCTCGAGCAGCATGAGCTGGCCGACCACCTCCCCGCCATCCCGGATCACCAGGTAATGCGGCCGGCTCCCCAGGTACGACGCGAGATAGTTGCCCCAGTACGTCGTCTGGAACACGGAACCGCCCGCCTCGGCAACCAGCGCGTTCCAGGCCCCCCCCTCGACGCTCGGCAGCAGTCCGCAACGAATCACGACGGTGGATGCCGCCACACGATCCCGCTCTAGAGCCCCGACTCGAAATCGGCAGGGCGTAGACCGTGGACGCGCACGAAACCATGGACGTCGCGTAGCGCCGCCGCCCAGCGCTCGCCGCCGCTCGCCGGGTAGAGCCGCGGGCCATCGCCGTGGCCGAAATCGAAGAGCGACTGGACGTACGCCGCCAGGAATTCTCTCCGCTCCTCGACCATCGTGTCCGGCCTCCACGCCCGATCGGCCAGTGCCGCGTAGACGTCCGCCGGATGATCGAGCAGCCTCACGCCCTTGTAGGCCGCGTAGAACGGCCGGCCGAGCACGCCAACCCTCTTGCCGAGGATGAGTGCCTCGAAGCCCGGGCTCCCCGTCACCGCCACCACCCCGTCCGCTCCGTGGAGCAGCGCCTCCGTGCTCACGGTCGGGTGACACGTCACGACGTTGGGCAGGTCGGTCAGGGGGGAGAAAAACGACGCCCCGCGGCTACCGAACGTCCTCGGGTGCTCCTTGGCCACCACGCGCACGCCAGCGGGCGCGCTGATCGCGAGCTGCTCGATCACCGCTTCCTGGCGCACCCAGCGAGGCGCCTGGGAGCAGATGCCGGCTTCCGGTGTGTGCTGGAGCGCGTACATCACGTACGGAGCTGCGGGCAGGGTCCGGGTCAGATGACGCTCCAGCCACCTGCGGTTCCGGGCCACCCGGTAATGGCGGCTGGCCTGGCTCACCGCGCGCACGAGCCGGTCCGGATCGGCCAGGACCGCGGTCAGCCGCCGTCGATTGAAGGGCGAGTTCCAGTGCAGCATCTCGCGGTGGCTGGCCGCGTAGGAGGAGTGCGCGAGCTGCTCGGCGGCAGCTCCCACGATCTCGTCGGCCGCCTTGCGGCTGGCCTC
>JACQCN010000251.1 GCA_016201575.1 Candidatus Rokuibacteriota bacterium
CCGGCTCACCGAGCATGGCCGACCGAATACAGTCGCGCTGATCGCCGCCATGCGCAAGCTCCTCACCATTCTGAACGCCATCGTCCGGGACGGAGCGCTATGGCAACCCGTCGCTTGACTCGGAAGACAGTCGCTTCGATGGTCAGACGAGTGCACCGACCCGGGCCACGCCGATCATCGCGTCGCGCGTGACGAGCGCGGCCAGCTCGGCCTCGCCCAGGCGCTCGGTCCCCCGAGGACGCTCGGGCAGCACCATGTAGCGGATCTCCGCGCTCGAGTCCCAGACGCGGATCTCCACCGACTCCGGCACCTCGAGCCCGAACTCGCTCAGCACTTTCCGCGGCTCGAGCACCGCCCGCGAACGGTAGGCCGGCATCTTGTACCAGGTGGGCGGCAGGCCGAGCACGGGCCACGGGTAGCAGGAGCACAGCGTGCAGACGACCAGGTTGTGGACCGCCGGCGTGTTCTCGACGACCACCAGCCGGTCGCCGCCGCCCCGGCCGCCGAAGCCCAGCTCGCCGACGGCGGCGGTGCCGTCGGCGAGAAGGCGCCGCTTGTACTCGGGGTCGACCCACGCGCGCGCCACCACCTTGGCGCCGTTCATGGGGCCGATGTCGTTCTCGTAGACGCGCACCACCTCGTCCACGACCTCGGTCGAGAGCAGGCCTTTCTCGATCAGCAGCGACTCGAGGGCCCGCACGCGGAGCGCGACCCGGGGCTCGGCCGGGCCGTTATGCTTGCCGCCCATCGCCACTCCCGCCGTCGGGCTCGAGGTAGGGCTCCCACAGGTCCAGGTACACGCGCTCCCGCGGCGCGGCGGCCGCGCCCCACAGCTCGCGGCTCTCGAAGGCCACGCTGTAGAGCGGCTGCGGCTGGCGCCCGCGCCCGTGGGCGTGGCTGTCGGGCACCGTGAACACGCCGTGGACGCGCTCGATCGCGCCGCGGCGCCCGCGCGCGTACCGGGGCAGCCGCGTGTGCCCCGGCGGGTGCATGTTGCGCGTGACGACGCGATCGCCCGGGCGGAAGCGGGCCGAGGGCCGCTCCTCGCTGCTCGCCGCCGCGCCCTTCCGGATCGCCTCGCGCATCCGCGCGACCAGGGCGGGGTCGGACCGGCGCGGGAGCGGGAGGTCCGGGTCGGCGAAGAAGGCCGCCGTGCGCGCCTCCAGCTCCGCGCGCGAGACGACGCCCTTCTCGACGAGGAGCGTCTCGATCGAGGCGAGCCAGTGCTCGTAGTAGCTCGTCGCCAGGTAGCGCGCCGCGCCCATGCGCTCGACGCCGTGGCGGAACTCGTCGACGTTGTAGAGGCGCTGGGTCATCGCCGCGATGTTCATGGCGAGCACCGCGCCTTCCCAGTCGGCGTGGAAGACGGGCTCGTTCGCCTCTGGCTCGATGGGCCCGAACCCCTGCATCCCGCCGAGGTCGTGGACACCGTTCATGCGCGGATGATCGGCGAGCCGCGGCGTGGAGTCAAGGCGGCCGCGTCAGTCGACGAAGGCGACGGCCCGCACGGGAGAGCCGTCGGCGCCATCGATGGCCAGCGGCAGGGCGGCGAAGCGGAAGCGCGGCTTCGGGATCTCGTGGAGGTTGGCGAGGTACTCGATCACCACGATCCCGGCGGGGAAGAGGATGAAGTGGGTGGTGCTGTCCTCGCGCGCCAGGCGCTTGTCGGGGTCGAAGATCATGTCGCGGATGCAGCGATCGGGCGGGTAGTCGTAGCCGACAGCCTTCGCCCGCCGCCGCACCAGCCAGTGGCAGGCGCTCGCGTCGGTGTACGGCGCCTGGCTCCAGAAGCGCTCGCTGTCCACGCTCGCCCGCAGCGGCCAGTCCGTCCGGAGCAGCACGATGTCGCCGCCCCGCACGTGCTGCGCCCGCTGCTCGAGCTCCGCCGCCGTCACCGCGCCGTTGTCGCGGAGGTGCGTGAGGTCCACCACCACCGCGTCGCCCACCCACTGGTCGACGGGCATCTGGCCGATGTGCCGCGCGCCCGGCAGGAAGTGCGCGGGGGCGTCGACGTGGGTGAAGGCGTGGCAGGACAGCGTGACGGTCGTGGACTGGAAGCTGTCCCCCTTCTCGTGGGAGCCGCGCACTTCCGTCTCGACGCGCCAGCGGAAATGCTTCTTGATCGGGAAGCTCAGGTCGATGGCGCGCACGCGGCTTCCTCAGACCTGGACCACGTAGCGAGCGAGCTCCGCCTCGTCCAGCTCCATGCCGATGCCCGGGCCCCGCGGCACGACGGCGTACCCGTCCTTCACGACGGGCGGCGCCTTCACGACGTCGCCCGCGAGCCAGCCGGCCGGCCCGACGTGGAAGTCGCCGCCCAGCGTGGCGTTCCAGGTGGCGGCGTAGAAGTGGGCTGCGGTCGCCGAGCCGATGCTCGTCGCCGGCTGGCCGCCGGGGTAGATCGGGATCGACGCCGCCTGCGCGATGGCGGCGATGCGCTGCCCGTAGTAGATCCCGCCGTGCTTGGCGAGCTTCATGCCGAAGATCGAGGCGGCCCGGCAGGTGACGAGCGCGAGGGCGGACTCGAGCGAGTGCAGGCTCTCGTCGGGCATGACGGGGACGCCGGCCATCTCGATGAGCCGGGCCATGCCCCCGAGATCGGCGATGCCGAGCGGTTGCTCGACCACCTCCTCCGCCATCTCCGCGCGCTCCTTGATCCCGAGCGTCCACACCACCGGGATCCGGTCGCGATAGAGGCCGCCCAGGAGCTGGTAGAGCGGGACGTCGTAGGCCCGCGCGATCAGATCGTAGAGGGCGTCGACCACCGCGGCCCGCCCGTACGGGCTCCGCGGCGCTGCCTCCTCCATGTCGCGCACCAGGCGCTCGACCTGGAAGGCGTCCTGCCCGACGACCAGCGGCGCCAGGCGTTCCCGGATCAGGGGCACGATGGTCGCCTGGGTCTCCGTGCATCCCTGGAACCCCGCGAGCGGCTGCGTCTCGCCGAGCCCCTCGAGGGCGCCCGCGCGCAGGCGGACGATCACGTTGTCCTGGTGCTCGAGGCGGATCGTGGCCAGCGTGATGGGGACCCGGTTGGGCACGCGGATCGGGATGACGTCGAGCCGGTCGATCGTGAGCGGGGCCACGGGCCGTAGTCTACGGGAAAACCGCCGCGTCCGCGCAGGCCGCTGGAAAAGGCCCGCTCAACTCGGGTCTCGCCTCGCAGCGGGCTCGCAACAGCCTCGCCGACGCTGCTCGGCTCGAACTTCGGTCGTTGGCTCCGTCGCGCCTCGCATCTGGACCTTTTGAGCGGCCGGCGGGGTTTTCAGTGCAGTCCCTCGGGCGCTCCGGCGCCCCGCTCGCAGACGAACGGGAAGGCCATCACGACGAGCAGGAGATTGATCACCTCGGAGTCGCCGAAGTTGTACTCGAAGAGGCCGGCCACGAGGAAGCCCGCGACCGCCGCCAGGCTGCCCGCGACCAGCGCGCGATCGTCACTCCGTGGGCCCGGGATCGCCCGGTAGATCGCGCCGGCGCGACGGAAGAAGGCCACCCAGATCCAGCACCACGCGGCGAGGCCCAGGAGGCCCCGCTCGGCGGCGATCTGGACGAGGTTGTTGTGCAGGTGGCCGGTGCGCGGCTTCTTGGCGTCGGGGTGCTTGTACTCCGGGTATTGCTGGCGCACGCCCCCCGGGCCCAGGCCGAGCACGGGCGCGTCGCGCATCATGCGCCAGCCGGCGTCCCAGAGGTAGAGGCGCTCGCGCGCCGTCTCGTCGGCGGGATCGGCCATCGAGAGGAGGCGCGTCTTGAGCGCCGACGGGACGGCCACCGCCAGCAGCACCGCGAGCGCGACGGGCACGATGAGCCAGAGCCGGCGCGTGAGCACGGTCAGCACGAGGATCGCCCCGCCGAGGCCGAGCCAGGCGCTCCGCACGTAGGTGAGCCCGAGCGCGACGAAGGCCGGCACGCCGGCCGCGATCAGCCACGGCGGGCGGCGGCTCCGGGCGAGGGCGAGGACGGCCAGCAGCAGCGCGAGCGCGATGAGCAGGCTGCCGCCGAGCGTCATGTAGATACTGAAGAAGCCCTTGGCCCGGAACGGGTGCACGAGCCGGCACGTCTCGAGCCGCACCTTGAGCGCGTGGCCGGCCCACCCGGGCAGCGCGACGGTGGTCGCGCAGGCCAGCGTCTGGAGGAGCGCGTAGGCGGAGGCGAGCGTGACCGCGCCGAAGTACCAGGGGAGCGCCCCCCGGACGGCCGCGCCGCCGTCGAACCCGTTCACCGCGATGAAGAAGAGCGGGAGCGAGAGCAGGTGCTTGGACTCGAAGAAGGCCACGCGGGGATGGCTCGAGAGCGCGGCCGACAGGAGGGTGACCGCGGCGAAGGCGAGCAGCGGCCACCCGAGCGGCCGCCGGTAGCCCGCGCGCGCCGCCGGGTCGGCCAGCGCGACCAGCGTCGCCGCGATCAGCAGCGCGGTGACGACGTCGATCGCTGTGATCGACGTCATCAGCGCGACGAGCAGCAGGACGAGGAGCGCCGGGATGAGGCGGCCGGCGGCCTTATCTTGTGGGGCATCGGTGTGCAGATCGTGGCAGATCGCGGCACCCGATGCAACCCAGGCGCAACCGGAGCCGGAGGGCGGGCGTGAGGGCCGAACGGTCGCCCGGCCGCCCGCGGCCCCGTCGGTTCGTCGTCCGCGAGGCCGACCGCACGCCCGCCGCAACCTGGGCAAGTCCAATAAATGCCGAGCTGATTTTGGGTGCGCGCCAGGCGGCTTTGGCAATTCGGGCAGATGAACATGGCTTTTGCGCGATGTTGCTCACACGGTTTCGAAAATAAAGTGAATTCGCCGCGGAAAATTTTTGCGAAGCTGACCGACG
>JACQCN010000295.1 GCA_016201575.1 Candidatus Rokuibacteriota bacterium
CCAGCGCCGACTTCCTCCGCTTCCTCAAGCGCGTCGCGCGCGGCTATCGCGGTCAGGATCTGCACGTCCGCCCACGGCCCGGCGGGCGAGCTGATGGACTGGCCGACGAACGTCTCGTGGGGCGGCCGCGACCTGCGTGACCTCTACATCGGCAGCATCCGGAAGGATTACGTCCTCCACCGAGCGTCCGGTGATCGCCAGGTAGCCGCGGGATCGACGCCCCAGCCGAGATGAACAGCCGGAGCGACGACACGTCGTGCCGCTCGAGGGCCGTTTCGTCGCGCTAGACACCCTGGCGTCGCACCGCCTCGGCCAGCCCGGGGGACACCCGAAGGTCCATCGCGGGTCAGCGCCGGCGACGGAAACGCGAGAAGTCGGGTTTCCGCTTCTCGAGGAACGCCCGGGCGCCCTCCTGCTGCTCCTCCTCCCAGAACTCGCGCGTCACCACGAGCCGCCGGATGCCGTCTCCTTGCCCGAGGACGTGATCAAACTCGGCGACGAAGGAAGCCTTGAGAATCTTCAGGCAGGTGGGCGACAGCGCCAGCAGCTCGTCGCACCAGCGCTGGACCTCCTCGTCGAGCTTGTCGTAGGGCACCACGGCGTTGGCGAGCCCCCACGCAAGCGCCTGCTGTGCGGTGTAGCGCCGGCAGAGCATCCACATCTCCCGCGCGCGCTTCTGGCCCACGATGTGGGCGAGGTAGTTCACGATGGGCCCGCCGGCGGGGCTGCCCACCCGCGGACCGTTCTGGCCGAAGATCGCGTGCTCGGCGGCGATCGTGAAGTCGCAGAAATACGCGAGGTGGTTGCCGCCGCCGATGGCGTAGCCGTTGACCCGCGCGATGACGGGCTTCGAGCAGCGGGAGACCGTGGTGTGGAGCAGGTAGGGCTCGAGCACCTGCCGCTCGAGCCCGCCTTCCTTTTCCCAGTTGACGTCGCCGCCGGCGCAGAACGCCTTGTCGCCCGCGCCCGTGAGCACGACGACGCCGACCTCGCCGTCGGCGGCCGCCTCCTCGAACGCCAACGTCAGCTCCTTGAGCGTGTCCCCGGTGAAGGCGTTGTACTGCCGGGGTCGGTTGATCGTGATCCGGGCGACCTGATCGTTCACTTCGTAGGTGATGTCGTTGTACTGGCGGGCCATGACTCTCCTCTCGCTGCGCGGGCCCGGCGGGCCTCCCGGAACCGCGGGATGAACACGGCGTCGAAGCCGAGCGCGTCGGTGTACGCGGCCTCGTCGAGCGCGTCGAGGAAGGCGGCGCGCGCCGACTGCCACGGCGGCGGCTCGCCGAGGAAGAAGATCCCGAACTTCATCCGGCCGTCACCGCTCATCCGGGCCGTCATCGACGATCGCGCTCGAGCCGCGTCATCGGCGACACGATGCTGAGCCCGCCGTCGAGCACGACCGTCTGGCCCGTGAGGAAGCCTGCCTCGTCCGACACGAGGAAGCCCACGAGCGCAGCCACGTTCTCGACCGTGCCGATGCGCCGCACGGGCGCCGCCCGGCCGACGGCCCGCGAGCCCATGTCCCTCAGCGGGCTCCGCGACACGCCCGGTAGGTCGAGCGGGACGTGGAACGCCGTCACGCCGCGCGCCTTGTCGGCGCCGGTGCGAGCGAAGACGATCGCCGACTGCGCCACCATGCCCAGGCTGATCCCGGACTTCTCGCCGGTGATCGCGTACTCGCGGCCGGCGCGCTCGGCCCGGCAGGCGAGGCTGCCAGCATCCGACCCGACGCCCGGCTCGGTGAGGCCGAGCGCCATCACGGCTTCGCCCTGCACGACCGGCGGCAGCCACCGCTTCGCCACCTCGGGCTCGGCGTTGCGGCCGATGATCTCGCCGGCCAGGCCCGCGAGCTGGAGGCCGTAGGTGGCGCTGAAGTCGCCCCGCGCGATCTCCTCGGCCGCGAGGCCGACCGTCAGCAGGTCGGTCTCCTGGCCACCGTACGCGGCCGGTGCCCGCAGCCCGAACAGCCCGAGCTCGCCCATCCGGCGCCACGCCGCCCACGGGAACTCACCGGTCTTGTCCCAGCGTTGCGAGTGCGGCGCCAGCTCCTTCCGCACGAACGCCCGCAGCGTCCGGATGAGCTCGTCCTGCTCGGCCGTGAACCTGAATTCCACGGTGTCGGCTCAACGCCGCGCCGCCGGCCGACGCCGGCGGGCGGCCGGCGCGGCGGCGATCCCGCCCGACGCCAGCGACGCGAACTGGTCGGCGATCTCGGCCGGCGAGAGCCGGCCGTGCGGGCGATACCACTTGTACAGCCAGTTCAGCATCCCGAGCAGGCCGTAGGAGACGACCTTGACGTCGATGTCGTCGCGGAACTCGCCGGACTTCACCCCGTGCCGCAGGATCTGCTGCCAGAGGTGCTCGTAGATCTTCGGCGACAGGCGGGTCGTCGCCCGGAACCGCCGCTGCACGTCGTCGCTCTCACGGAGATAGACGAACAGGTGCGGGTAGTGGTCGTGCAGCGCCTGGACGTGGGCAGCGGCGGCGCGGCGCAGCCGCTCGCCGGCCGGCACCTCGCTCTCGACGATCTCCTGGACGGTGCGGTACAGCCGGCCGATGGGCTCCTTGATGACGAGGTAGAGCAGCTCCTCCTTTCTGCGCACGTGGTGGTAGAG
>JACQCN010000268.1 GCA_016201575.1 Candidatus Rokuibacteriota bacterium
AGCGCGTGCTTGAACGTGTACTCGACCTCCGGGAACAGGCTCGTCACGTACAGGAACTCGGTCGCTTGCAGGCGCGCCAGCCCGGCCTCGAGCAAGTCATCCGGGACGTCGGCGATCGCGCGGAGCAGAGAACCCGGGACATCCTTGCCGACGACCGCGGCCGTCTGCAGGAGGCGCTTGTCCTCCGGGGGGAGCCGGTCGATGCGGGCGGCCAGGACCGCCTGGACGGTCGCCGGGATCTGGATCGTCTCGGCGGGGGCCGTTAGGCGGTACGCCCCGCGATCGCCCGCCAGCACCCGCATCTCGACGAGGGTGCGAATGGTCTCCTCCAGAAAAAACGGGTTGCCCTCTGTGCGCTCGGCGAGCACCTGCCGGAACACGCCGAGCTCGGGGCCGGCGCCGACCAGGGCGCACAGCAGCTCGTCGGCGTTCTCGGGCGGCAGGGGATCGATGCGGAGCTGGGAGTAATAGGTCTTGTTGGCCCAGCCGTGCTGGTATTCGGGGCGGTAGTTGACGAGCAGCAGGACGCGCGCCGTGGGCAGGCTCTCGACGAGGTCGTCCAGGAACGCCTGGGTCGCTGAGTCGATCCAGTGCAGGTCCTCGAAGACCAGCAGCAGCGGCTGGACCCGGCTCTCGCGCACCACGAGCCTCTTGACGGCCTCCAGGGTCTGCCGCCGGCGCTGCGCCGGATCGAGGTTCGACCACTCGGCGTCCTCGACGGGCGCGTCCAGCAGGGCGAGTACCGCCGGCAGGGCCGGCTCCAGCCCCCGGTCGAGCGCAAGGAGCTTGCCCGTGACCTTCTCCCGGAGCCTCCGGACGTCGTCGCGGTCGTCGATCTGGAAGTACGTGCGGAGGAGATCGATCAGCGGACGATAGAGCGTCGCCTTGCCGTAGGAGACCGAGCCGCTCTCGAGCACGAGCCAGCCCTGCGTGCGATGCGAGTGGCCGAGCTCCCACACCAGGCGCGACTTGCCCACCCCGGGCTCGCCCACCAGGGCCGCCACCTGCCCGTGCCCCTCGCCGGCGCGCGTGAGCGCTCCCGTGAGCACCTCCATCTCGGCGCGCCGGCCGACGAACCGCGTGAGACCGCGCGCGGCCGTCGCCTGCATCCGCGTCCGCACCCGCGCCGCCCCGGTCAGCTCGTACACCGCGACGGGCTCGGCCAGGCCCTTGACCGGCACCGCGCCGAGCGGCTTGACCCGCACGTACCCCTCCACCAGCCCGAGCGTCGCGGCCGTCAGCAAGGTCGCCCCGGGCCGCGCCATCTGCTCCATCCGCGCGGCCAGGTGCGTGGTCTGCCCGACCGCCGTGTAGTCCATGCGGAGGTCGCTGCCGATCGCGCGCACCACGACCTCCCCCGAGTTCAGCCCGACGCGGATCTGCAGGGAGACCCCGTGCGACCGGAACACCTCGTCGGCATAGGCCGCCACCGCCTCCTGCATCCGGAGGGCCGCGTAGCAGGCGCGGACGGCATGGTCCTCGTGGGCGAGGGGCGCCCCGAACAGCGCCATGATCCCGTCGCCCATCACCTGGTTCACCGTGCCTTCGCACAGGTGGACCGCGTCCATCTCCGTTCCAGCACGGGGTCGAGAATCTTCCGGGCTTCCTCGGGGTCGCGGTCGGCCAGCAGCTCCATCGACCCTTTCAGGTCGGCGAACAGCACCGTCACCTGCTTGCGCTCGCCCTCCAGGGCCGGCTTCGCGGTCAGGATCCGCTCGGCGAGGTAGCTGGGAGTGTACGCCTGGGGGGCGCTGAATCGCGGGACGCCGGCCGGCGGCGAGGCTGCCAGGCGCGCGCCGCAGCCCCCGCAAAACTTCTCTCCCGCCTCGTTGCCGAAGCCGCAGGACGGACACGAGAGTGCCAGCGGGCCGCCGCACTCCGAGCAGAACCAGCGCCCTTCCCGGTTCTCGTGCGCGCACCGCGCACACCGCATCCCCGTTACCGGGCGCGCCCCGCGTCGTAAATCGGCCCGAAGCGCACCCAGCGTTCCCCGTCGAAGCGACTGAGCTGCTCGTGCTCGACCGGGTAGAAGTCCGTGGGGCTCGTGTCCACGGTGACGCCCGGGAGCAGCAGCGGCAGTGCCAGCTTCTTGATGTTCGCCGCCTGCCGCATGACGTTGGCGCGCGTCAGGTCGTCGCCGCACTGGCGCAGGACGTGGACCATGGTCTCCGCCACCGTGTACCCGTAGACGTTGGAGATGTCGCGCGGGTTCCCTTCGGGATAGTACTTCTGCATCCACTCGCGCCACGCCAGGATCGCCCCATCGTGACTCCACTCGGGGTCGTCGGGATCCTTCAGCCAGGCCGCCGTGATGGTCCCGGTGGAGGCCTCGAGCCCGGCCGGCTTGAGAACGACCGCGATCACGGCCGAGACGTAGTTGAGGAAGTGGACGGGCTTCCAGCCGATCGCGTGGGCTTTGCGGATGGCCTGCACGCTGAACCTGGCAATCGTCACGTCGAAGAAGACGTTGGCGCCGCTGTTCTTCAGGTTGACGATCTGCGAGTCGACGGTCGGATCGCTGACCTCGTAGGTCTGCTCGGAGGCGATGAGCTTCTGCCCGTCCGGCCCCAGCCCCTCCTTGAACCCTCGCACGTAATCCTTGCCGTAGTCGTCGTTCTGATACAGCACGCCGATCTTCGCGTTCGGGATGTGCTCCCGGACGTACTGGGCGTAGATACGCCCCTCGGCCGCATAGGGAGGCTGGAACCCCATAGTCCAGGGGTGCCCGACGGGGTCCCCCCACTTGGAGGCCCCGGTGGCCACGAAGAGCTGAGGAATCTTGCGGTCGTTGAGGTATTTCCAGACGGCCGTGTTGGTCGGCGTCCCGACGGTGCTGAACAGGAACAAGACCTGCTCGTTCTCGACGAGCCGCCGCACCTGCTCGACGGTCTTGGGCGGGCTGTAGCCGTCGTCCAGGCTGATGAAGTTGAGCTTTCGGCCACGGATGCCGCCCTGGTCGTTGATCATCTTTAAGTAGGACGCGATCGCCCTGCCGATCGTCCCGTACGACGAGGCGGGGCCGCTGTAGGGCATCGTGTTGCCGATCTTGATCTCGGTGTCGCTGGCCCCCGGGTCATATGTGCCGGCGGCGGATGCGTCGCGGGGACCGAGACCGGCGGTGAGGAGAGCAAGGACGAGAGCGACGCCGCCGGACGCGTAGCGCATGATTGTCTCCCTTCAGCTTGCCGCCAGCTCCGCCGGTTCCGCCCGCACCTTGTCGGGCTCGATCAGCGTGCCGAGGCACTCGAAGATCTCGAGGCGATTCAGCGCGAACGCGATCAGCTCGCAGCCCATGCGGAGCCGCTCGGCAGGGGATGCGGCCGGCGCGTGCCGGGCCTCCTCGGCCACGACGCGCAGCCGTCGCAGCGATGGGGGCGGCGGCCAGCCGGTGTCCGCGCTCTCGGGCCGCGTCATGGCGCCGATTCTACGCCAGCCGCGCCGAACCGGTCGAGGATGCGGAGCCCGGGGCTCCGGTCGAGGTGGGTCTGACCCTCGCTCGGCGCCACGAGGAACCGGGCGACTCCAGCAGGGAGGCGGGTCCAGGGGCGGCCGGTCAGCCGCCGCGGGTGTGCATCTCCAGGTGCGGGTCCTTCTTCAGCGCGCTCTTGGCCACCAGCGGGCTCCGCTCCCGGCGCGCCAGCCGCTCCTCGGCGCCCCGGTCGTCGCGCGCGCGCCACCGGCCGGTGATCAGGGCCTTCAGCTCGTCGACCGACGCGCCGCGGCGCAGCGGTCCCCGCAGGTCGGTGCCCTTGAGGGCGTAGAGGCAGAGGTACCACATGCCGTCGGCGGTCAGGCGGCTGCGGTCGCACTGCTGGCAGAAGGGCGCGGTCGTGGACGAGATGATGCCGAACACAGTGCCGTCCGGCAGCCGGTACCGGTCGGCCGGCGCGGAGGTTTCTTCGACGACCGGCTCGATGCGGCCGTAGCGGCGCTCGATCGCCAGCAGCATCTCGGCGCGGGACACGACGTCTTTCATCGACCATTGCGTCGCCCCGCCCACGTCCATGTACTCGATGAAGCGCACCTCGGCCGGGAGCGGCCGGCAGAACTCGATCAGGTCCGCCAGCTCGTCGTCGTTGACCCCGCGCATCACCACCGTGTCCACCTTGGTGTCGGTGAAGCCGGCCCGCGGCACCGCCCGCAGCCCCTCGATGACGTGGGC
The DNA here is from genome assembly GCA_016201575.1 of Candidatus Rokuibacteriota bacterium. Taxonomy (GTDB): domain Bacteria; phylum Methylomirabilota; class Methylomirabilia; order Rokubacteriales; family CSP1-6; genus AR9. Next base: position 4,163 of record JACQCN010000268.1, read on the forward strand.
GTGGTTCTTCCGCCGCGTGAGCTTCTCGAACCGATCCGGCCTCACGGTGTCGAGGCTCACGGTGACGCGATGCAGCCCCGCCGCCTTGAGCGCGGGCGCCTGCTCGGCGAGGAGGACCCCGTTGGTCGTCATCGCCAGGTCGCGGAGCGCGGGCTTCTTGGCGAGGAGCCGCACAAGCTCGGGCAGGTCGTGGCGGAGGAGCGGCTCGCCGCCGGTCAGGCGGACCTTGTCGACGCCGAGGTCAGCGAAGACGTCGACGACAGCGCTGATCTCCTCGAACTCGAGGATGTCCTTCCGCGGGAGCCAGACGTAGTCCTCCTCGGGCATGCAGTACTGGCAGCGCAGGTTGCAGCGGTCGGTGACGGAGATCCGGAGGTTCTTGAGGGGCCGGCCGAACGTGTCGGAGATCGGCATCAGAGCTCGACGTACACCGCGCCATCTTCGACCGAGACCGCGTAGCACGCGAGCCGGACGGCGGGGTTGTTGACGCTGACCCCCGTCTTCACGTCCCACCGCCAGCCGTGCCAGGGACACGTCAGGACCAGCCCGTCGAGGTCGCCCTCCCCGACGGGACCGCCGCGGTGCAGGCACGTGTTGTCCACCGCGTAGAGGGTGCCGTCCGCGTTCACCAGCGCGATCGGCTTGCCGGAGGCCTCCACCACCCGCGCCTGCCCGACGGGGATGTCCCGGGCCTCCGCCACCTTCACCTTCGTCGCCATCGAGCGGTCTCCTCAGGCCGCCGGGAAGGGCCCATCTGCGTCGTTGGCTCGCATCTGGACCTTTTTGAGCGGCCTGTCATATCGTTCGGCGGTCTCCTAGCCGAGCGCGGCGAGAATCTCTTCGAGCGGCTTGCGCGCGCAGGTGTGCTGGGGCGTGTCGCGGACGGTGTAGCGGCTGGCCTCGGTCTCGCGGAGCCGCATCAGCAGCGTCACGAACTCCTTCGGGTCGTCGCCCTCGAAGGCCACCACGAAGTCCTGGTCGTCCAGCCCGAACGAGTAGGCGGTGTTGATCCGGATCGCCGGGAACTTGTGCCCGGCGCGGATGTGCTCCGCCATCATCCGGCGCCGCTCCTCCATCGGGAGCAGGTACCACTCCCGCGTCTTCACGAAGGGGTAGACGAAGAGGTACCTGGACTGCCCGGGCTGCATCGTGACCTCGACCTCGTCCTCCGTGTGCGCCTTCACGTACTGGGACTCGCGGGTCACGGCCAGGTAGCTGTACGTGTTGTCCAGGTACGGCGCCAGCGCCGTGCGGCGGAGCGCCTCCATGAGCTGCTGGATCGGCTCCATCTCGCGCGAGCTCACCCACAGGAGGAAATCGGTGTCCCGGCGGAGCCCGAGGGTCGAGTAGGCGCGGATCGTGAGGCGCCGCTGGAAGTCGTCCACCGCCGCCAGGTACTCGGCGATGGCGCGGCTCCGGTCGGCCTTGGGCAGGAGCAGCCAGGCCGGCGTGGCCTTGAAGAAAGTGTACAGCGTGCACATCCCGGGAGGGGTCTGCTCGGCCATTCCTACGCCCCCTGCGTGGCTTCGGCCATCACGGCGCGGTTCCACTCGCGGATCAAGCCCGCCTTCTTCACGCCCACCTCAAAATGGTCCCACGGCATGCGCTCGTCAAGCGACCGCTCCCGCGTGGTGTAAAAGTCGGGAGCGCCCTTCCACTCCCGGAGGGCCCGCCGCCAGTCGCCGTCCATCCGGGCGGCCAGCTCCAGGAAGTCCGCCACCCGGCGGTCGCCGCGCGCGAGCAGGGCCTGCAGCTCGGCCTCGCGCGGGTTCTCGTGGAGCACGCGCACGTTGGAGAACCGCCGCACCCCGCTCTTGATGATCGCGAGCTTCTCCTGGAGCGACCCCACGCCGTCGAACCGGGCCCACTGGAAGGGCGTCCAGGGCTTCGGCACGTAGGAGGACACCGAGAGCGTGAGCCGGCCGAAGGGCTTGCCGGCGGGGTCGAGCACCCGGAGCCGGTCGAGCAGGCGCGCCGCCAGGTCCACGATCGCCTCGACGTCCTCGCGGGTCTCCGTCGGCTGGCCGATCATGAAGTAGCACTTGAGGTTCGGGATGCCGTAGCGCCGGACGAGGTCGCAGGCGTGGTAGAGCTGCTCGTCGGTGATCGCCTTGCGGATCACCTGCCTCAGGCGCTCGGTCCCGGCCTCCGGGGCGATGGTGAGGGTCCGGTGGCCGCCCCGCTGGATCGCCGCGACCAGCTCCTCGGTCAGGCTGTCCGCCCGGAGCGAGGAAATGGAAACCTCCATGCCATACTCTTCC
>JACQCN010000269.1 GCA_016201575.1 Candidatus Rokuibacteriota bacterium
TCGCCTCGGGGGGCGACGACAAGCGGATCATCGTGTGGGATCTCGGCCGCGAGGCCCCGCCTCGGTGACGGCGACCGGAGAGGCGAGGGATATCCGCCTTTGCGGCGCTCTGACCGGGCTACCTTTCGAGGCGCCTCATCATGACCGCAGTCTCCACGCTCTGCAGGAGATACTGGAAGTCGACCGGCTTGGCCAGGTAGTCGAAGGCGCCGTGGGCCAGGGACCGCTTCGACACTTCGAGGTTCTCGGTCCCGCTGATCATGATCACCTGCACCTCGGGCGCGACGCCGCGAATCGCCGCGAGCGCCTCAAGACCGTTGAGGGCGGGCATCTCAATGTCGATCAGCACGGCGTCGGGCGGGTCTTCGAATATCTCTTTGAGCGCCGCGCTGCCATCGGCAGCCGTGCGTACCTCGTAGCCGCTCTGTGTCAGGAACTCCTGGAGCATCTGGCGAAACTCGGGGTCATCGTCCACGACGAGCAGCCGCCCGGCGAGGGGCGCGGAGGCGCCTTTCACCGCCTCGAGCGCGCCGAGCAGGCGGGGCAACGCGATAGGCTTGCCCAGCACCGCCGCCGCCCCGAGCGCGTGGGCCTGCCGCTCCAGGTCGGCGTCCGGCTCGTCCGTGGCGACGATCACGAGAGCCGTCGGATCGAAGGCCCGAATCCGCCGGAGCGCGTCGAGACCGCCAAGCCGCGGCATCGTCGCGTCGAGGACCACGGCGCGGGGCCTCGCGCGCTTCACCTGGAGGAGCGCCTCGAGCCCGTTCTCGGCCTCCAGCGTCGCGGCCGCCCGGCCTTACCGGGCATCGGCGCCCATCGCGAGCGTGATGAGCGCGCGCATCACGTCCTTCTGCCCCAGAATCCCGCAGGGTCGAGCCGCGTCCGTGACGACCGGCACGCAGCCGATCTTCCGCCGGATGATGAGTCGGGCGACATCGAGGAGCGACGCCTCCGGGGGGACCGTGACCACCCGATCGACGGGCGTCATGATCCGAGCCACCACGACATCGCGAAGGCCCGTGAGCGTCCCGTCCGGTCGGGTCCACTCGAGGATCCTTCGGAAGTCGCGGTTGGAGAGCACGCCAACGGTGAAGGGCTTGTGGCACTGAGGGGGGGCCGAGGGCGACGGAAGGTCGACCGCCCTCCGAAGCGGGGTCATGGCGCCCCGAAGGCCGCGTCATCGGGGCTCGGCTCCAGGAGACACTGCGCCGCGGGCCGGTGATCGGGCGTCCAACGCTTCCCGGACCTTCCGCGCGAGTCCCAACGGCGTGAACGGCTTACGGAGAAAGGCCTGATCTCTGAGGAGAACGCCGGAGTGGGCGATGACATCGTCGGTGTGTCCAGACACGTACAGAACCTTCATCTCGGGCCGCGCGGCGGAAAGCTGTCCGGCCAGCCTTCCTCCACCCATCCCCGGCATCACGACATCGGTCAGAAGCAGGTGGATGGGCCCGGGGCGGCCACTGGAGAGCCGGAGCGCCCGATCGCCATCGGCGGCATCCAGGAGTGTATAGCCCTGCTCCGTCAAGATCTCGCGGGCGATCTCGCGAATGTCGTCATCGTCCTCGACCACCAGAATGGTCTCGGTGCCCCGTGGCAGATCGCCGTAAACCCACTGGTCGGCGGTAGGAGTCACCTCGCCCCGGACCCGCGGCAGGGAGATCGCGAAGGTCGTCCCTCGGCCGACCGCGCTTTCACATGCGATCTCTCCGCCGCTTTGCGTGATGATGTCGTGGACCGTCGCCAGCCCCAGGCCCGTGCCCTTGCCCGGCGCCTTGGTCGTGAAGAACGCCTCGAAGAGATGGGCTTTCGCCTCCTCACTCATACCCGTGCCCGTGTCGATGACGGCCAGCAGCACGGAACCGCCCGCCGCGATTCCCGGCGGGCCGGGCCCGACAGCCGGATCCGCCCCGGCCGTGGTCGTCTCGATGGTCAACGTGCCGCCCCGGGGCATGGCGTCCCGGGCGTTGATCGCCAGATTGATGATCGCTTGTTCGATCTGCCGGGGGTCCGCTCTGATCATGGCACCGTCCGCGCCGCAACAGGTCACGAGCTCGATGTTTTCACTGAGAAGCCGGCGCAGCGTCTCCGCGAGGTCGAGTATGAGGGCGTTGAGGTCGAACACGCGCGCTTCGATCACCTGGCGGCGAGAAAACGCCAGCAACTTGCGCGTCAGCGCACACCCTCGCTCGCCCGCGCGGTGAATCGCTTCCACCCGCTTCCGCTGGGGCTCGGCCAGAGGCTCGTTCAAGAGGATCCCGACCTGCGCGAGGATGATCGTCAGCAGGTTGTTGAAGTCGTGGGCGACGCCGGCGGCGAGTTGCCCGACCACCTCCATCTTCTGAGCCTGGGTGAACCGGGACTGGAGCGACTCCTCCCGCTCGGCGTCCCGCTCGGCGGTGTGACGGTCAAAGATCGGTGACATGGCCTCTCCTCCCCGTTGCGCTCAGCGGCCACTTCCAGACGGCCATGAGGCCGCCACGTGGGCCACCGGCACAGGATCCGGGAGCCTTCGGGTAAGGCCGCGGGCCCGTTCTCACGAAGTCCCGGGCGCCGGCCCCCTCGTCGAGGCCGCCTCCAGTGCGGCCAGCCGTTTTTCAAGCTCGCCCAGGTGCTCCCCGTTGAGCTCCTGCCTGGCGTGGCTGCTGAACATCGGGTTGTTCACCCACCAGTCCATTCCCATCTCCTTGGCCTTGTCCACGGAAC
>JACQCN010000270.1 GCA_016201575.1 Candidatus Rokuibacteriota bacterium
CGCCGTTCGTGAATAATGCCGGCTAGGCCGGCGTCGCCACCCGTTTTAGCAGGTCGATCTCGTCGAGCGCCTTTCCCACCCCGAGCGCCACGCAAGAGAGCGGGTTGTCGGCCACCGTCACCGGCAGGTTCGTCTCCTGGCGCAGGAGCTGGTCGAGGCCCCGCAGCAGCGCGCCGCCCCCGGTGAGCACGATGCCCTTGTCCACGATGTCGGCGGCCAGCTCGGGCGGCGTGCGCTCGAGGCAGGTGTGGACGGTCTCGACGATCATCATGACCAGCTCCCGGAGCGCCTCGCGCACCTCCTCCTCCGAGATGGCGATCGACTTCGGGATGCCGTCCACGAGGTCCCGCCCCTTGACGTCCATGCTGCGGGGCTCGCCTCCCGTGGGCCAGGCCGAGGCGAGGGTGATCTTGATCTCCTCCGCGCGCCGCTCGCCGATCAGCAGGTTGTAGTGCTTGCGGATGTACTGGATGATCGCCTCGTCCATCTCGTCGCCGGCCACCCGCAGCGACTTGCAGTAGACGACGCCCGACAGCGAGATGACGGCGACCTCGGTGGTGCCGCCGCCGATGTCGACGACGAGGTTGCCGCCCGGCTCGGTGATGGGCAGGCCCGCCCCGATCGCCGCGGCCATCGGCTCGTCGATCAGGTACACCTCGCGCGCCCCCGCCTGGATGGCGGAGTCGCGGACGGCCCGCCGCTCCACGCCCGTGATCCCCGAGGGCACGCCCACCACCACGCGGGGACGAAGGATCGAGCGGCGCCCGCGGTGGGCGCGGGTGATGAAGTAGTTCAGCATCTTCTCGGTGACGTCGAAATCGGCGATCACGCCGTCCTTGAGCGGCCTGATGGCGAGGATGTTGCCGGGCGTTCGGCCCAGCATCGCCTTGGCCTCGCGGCCGACGGCGAGCACCGAGTGATCGGCCTGGTGGATCGCGACGATCGAGGGCTCGTTGAGGATGATTCCCTCGCCCTGGACGAAGACGAGGGTGTTGGCGGTTCCGAGGTCGATGGCCAAGTCGTTCGAGAAAAGCATAACGCCCCTTCCTGTCGGGCCTCCAGCGATCCCGCGCGCGCGGTCGAGGAGTCGCTGCGTTCGGTCTGATGAAGCGAAGTAGGGATAGGGTAGTCTCGCCGCCGGCCCCGGTCAACCGCTCGGGGGCGTCTCAGCGGTGGCGGGCCCGCGCGAGCGGGGGGCGTGGCGCGCGAGGCGGCGCTCGATCGAGGGGTGCGTGTAGAGCAGCCACTCCTCGAGGCGGCTCGGGCGGCGGTCGGCGAGGTTGAGCGCGGCCAGCCGCTCGATGGCGCCGACGAAGGCCGCGACGTTGCCCGTGGTGGCGAGGGCGAAGTCGTCGGCCTGGCGCTCGATCCGCCGCGAGTAGGCGTTGACGAGCGGCGCCGCGGCGAGGCCGAGGCCGAGCAGCACGAGGGCGAGCCACGGCAGCCCCGCCGGGTCCGCGATCCCCCGCCAGCCCCACCACGCGACTCCGAGGGCGAGCAGCCGGTCGGCGATCCAGAACTTCGCGAGGAGGAGCGCCCCCCGCAGCAGCAGGATGCGCCGGACGTCGCCGTGGGCGTGGTGGCCCAGCTCGTGGGCGAGCACGAACTCGATCTCCGCGGGTGGGAATCGGAGCAGCGTGTCCCACAGCACCATGCGGCGGGTGCGCCCGATCCCCGTCACCGTGCCGTTGGCGGTGCGGCTCTTGCGCGACTGGTCCCCGACCCATACGCCGAGGACCGGAACGCGCGCGCGCTCGGCGAGCGCGGTGAGCCGCTCGGAGAGCGTCCGGTCCTGGAGCGGCGTCAGGTGATGGAAGAGGGGCATCAGCCAGATCGGCGCCACCGCCACGCGGAGGACGTCGCCCGCGAAGAACACCACCGCCGCGGCGAGCCACCAGAGCGGCGCCACCCACAAGAGCGCGTACAGGATCTCGAAGGCGAGCAGTCCGAGCCCGGCGCGGATCAGGGTGGCCTTGGCGCGGTCGAGGAGCCAGCGGCGCCAGGGCTGGTGCAGGAGGCCGAACCGCCGCGGCAGCCAGTAGCCGCCGGCGACGGTGAGCGGCGCCGTCACCAGCTCGCGGGCGGCGCCGAGCAGCGCCGCCTCGACGGCGACGATCCCCGCGAGGTCGATCCAGCGCCGCGGCGCTGGCGGCGGCAGCAGCGCCGTCGCCCGGACGCCGAGCGCGAGCACGCCCACACCGGCCAGCACCGTGGCCGCCGCGAAGATCAGGCGCGCCCGATGGTATGTGCGTGCGTCGTCGCTCATCTCGCCGAGATTTTACTCCCGCCTGGCGGCGCCGACGCGTCAGTCCCCGTCGCGCAGTCGACGCGCCAAGCGTGAGTGGGTGGGGCATATCCCCCTGCCGTGAGTGAAAGGGCGCGCGCCCACACCGCGCGCTCCTCCGATTGCACGAGGAACCTGGTGCGTCTGGACGGACGCTCGCTCTGGCACGTCACATGCGTCGAAGCGATGCGCTGATGACGAGGATGGCACACTCTCACTCGGCAGGACAGCAGCGGCAACGGCATCAGGGAATGGAAAGGAGACCTATCGCGATGACATGGGTTGAGCCGGCGTATTGCGATCTGCGTCTGGGGTTTGAAGTAACGGCGTACGTGTACGTCCGCTAGGTAGCGGGCGCGGAGTCACCCGAGGCAGCGCGAGGGTGTGCCATCCCTCAGCGAGGAACCCGACCGATGGCGGACGAGACGCGCGTTCAGATCGAGGAGCGGTACGAGATCCACCCGCAGTTCCTGTTCCGGTGGGAGCCCTCCCAGGAGGCCTACGTCCTGCTGTACCCGGAGGGGATCGTGAAACTCAACCAGACGGCGGGGGAGATCCTCAGGCGCTGCACGGGCAGGATGTCCGTGAGCGATCTGATCGCCGATCTGAAGGCGATGTTCCCGGAGGCGGACGCCGACATGGACCGGAGCGTCCGTGCCTTTCTGGAGGCGGCGAATGCCAAAGGATGGGTCAGAAGTAAGGCTTGACGGACAGGGGAATCCGCTCTGGCTGCTGCTGGAGCTGACGTATCGCTGTCCGCTCAAGTGCGCCTGGTGCAACAACCCGCTGGACTTCGACCACTACCGCAATGAGCTGACGACCGAGGAGTGGATGCGCGTCATGCGCGAGGGGCGCGAGTTAGGGGCGCTCCAGCTCGGGCTCTCGGGCGGGGAACCGATGATGCGGCGTGACGTCGAGACGCTGGTCGCCGAGGCCAGTCGCCTCGGCTACTACACGAACCTGATCACGTCGGGCATTGGCCTCGACAGCGACCGCCTCCAGGCCTTGAAGGATACCGGCTTGAATCAGATCCAGCTCAGCATCCAGTCGTGCGACGAGGCGCTCAACGACGAGCTGGTCGGCACGCGCGCGTTCGAGGTGAAGCTCGATGTCGCCCGGCGGATCAAGGCCCACGGGTTCCCGATGGTCCTGAACGTGCCCGTCTGCCGACAGAACATCGACCAGGCCCCGAAGATCCTCGCCATGGCCGAGGAGCTCAGCGTCGATTACCTGGAGTTTGCCAACCTCCAGTACTACAACTGGGCGATGCTCAACCGGGAAGAGCTGTTGCCCTCGCGGGCCCAGCTGCAGCGCGCCGAGGTGGACGTGCGCGCCGCGCGCCAGCGCCTCGGGAAGCGGATGACGATCTACTTCGTGGTTCCGGACTACTACGATGGCCGCCCCAAGGCCTGCATGAACGGGTGGGGGAGCATCCACTTCACGATCGCGCCGGACGGTACGGCCCTGCCATGCCAGGAGGCGCGCGTCATCAAGGGGCTGGCCTTCCCCTCGGTGCGCAACGCGAGCCTCGAGTGGATCTGGAAGGACTCGCCGACCTTCAACCTGTTCCGCGGCGAGGCGTGGATGAAGGAGCCGTGCCGGACCTGCAGCGATCGGACGCGGGACTTTGGCGGGTGCCGCTGCCAGGCCTTCATGCTGACGGGAGACGCGTCGAACCCCGACCCCGCGTGCAGCCTCTCGCCGCATCACTACGTCGTGCGCGAGGCGGTCGCCGAAGCGAACGCGCCGGGCCGCTGGCCGCGGCCGCTGGTCAGGCGGCAAGCGGGGGCGATCACGACCGCGTTCGCCGGGGAGTGAGGTGAAGACACCCCTCGACTCCGTCGCCGGCACGGTGGCGTGCGGGGCGGCCCTGACGGTGATCCTGTTCCTGGTGGTGCGGTTCCTCATGGGCGGCGGGGCGGCGGGGTAGCCGACGTGGATTCTCCGCTCATGGACCTGCTCGTGCGCTGGATCCATCTCGTGGCCGCGATCGTCTGGATGGGCCACAACTACGTCAACGTCGTCCTGCGCCCGACCTACCAGCCGCTCACCGTCAACGATACGCCGGAGTCGCAGAGCGAGCGGTTCATGGCCCACGTGTTCCGCGAGCACGCGGTATTCCGGTACGCGTCGATCGTGGCCTGGCTGACGGGCGGTTTGCTGCTGTGGCGGCGCGGGTGGCTGATCGACGCGTTCACCCTGACGAGCTATCACGCGGTGATCGGGATGGGCGCCTGGATCGGCACCATCATGATGCTCAACGTGTGGTTCGTCATGTGGCCGCACCAGAAGAAGGTGCTCGGCTTCGCCCCCGCGCCGCCGGCGGAGCGGGTCCGGGCCGCCCGCGGGCATGTCCGTCATGGAGATGCCGTTCACCGGCCCCGAGTTCAAGGCGATCGCGGCCGCTGCTCGTGACGACCTGCGCGCGCTGCTCGGGATCCCGTCCCACTACGCGCTGCTGTTCACGCAGGGCGGGGCGTCCGCGCAGTTCTCGCTGGTGCCGATGAACCTCCTGCGAGTCAAGCGGCGGGCCGACTACGTCGAGACCGGCTACTGGTCGCGCAAGGCGATGGTGGAGGCGCGGCGGTACTGCGAGGTGCGCGTGGCCGCGAGCGGGGCCGCCAGCGGGTTCTCCGGCGTCCCTCCGCCCGAGGCGTGGACCGTGAGCCCGGACTCGGCCTACTGCCACATCACCTCCAACGAGACCGCCGACGGGCTCGAGTACCACTGGACGCCGGAGACGGGCGCGGTTCCCCTCGTCGCCGACATGACCTCCGACTTCCTCTCCCGCCCGATCGACGTCGCGCGCTACGGGGTGATCTACGCGGGGGCGCAGAAGAACGTCGGCCCCGCGGGGCTCACGATCGTCATCGTGCGAAACGACCTGATCGGCGCCGCGCTCCCAGGCACGCCGTCGGTGTTCGAGTACAAGGTCCAGGCCGACCAGGGCTCAATGGCGAACACGCCGACGACCTGGTCCGTCTACGTCGCCGGGCTCGTCTTCCGGTGGCTCCGGCAGCGCGGCGGGCTGGCGGAGATGGCGCGGGTCAACGCGCGGAAGGCCGCGCGGCTCTACGCGGCGATCGAGGAAAGCCGGGGCTTCTACCGCTGCCGCATCGCGCCCGCCGATCGTTCGCGGACCATCGTGTGCTTCACGCTCCGCGAGCCCGGCCTCACGCCGGCGTTCCTGGCGGCGGCGCGCGAGCGTGGCCTCGTCAACCTCGAAGGCCACCCCGCGGTCGGTGGCCTCCGGGCCGCGCTCTTCAATGCGATGCCCGAGGCCGGAGCGGAGGCGCTCGCTCGCTTCATGGACGACTTCGCGCAGGCCCACGGATGACCGACGTCATGGGCCTCGCGTTCGCGAACCCGCTCGGGCTCGCGGCGGGCTTCGACAAGCACGGCGAGCGGATCGCCGAGATGCAGGCGCTCGGCTTCGGCTTCGTCGAGGTGGGGACGGTGACGCCGCGCCCCGAGCCCGGTCACAACCTCGGCGTCGACACCCTCGTCGCCAACGTCGCGAAGCACCGCGCCGCCGGCGGGATCCGCATCGTGGTCGGCATCAGCGTCGGCCAGAACCTCGGGACGCCGCGCGAGCTGGCGGTGGAGGACTATCTCACGGACGTGCGCCGGGTGTGGGCCCACGCCGACTTCGTCACCGTGAACCTGAGCGCCCCCGCCGCGCGCTACCTCGGCGAGGCCGCGTACGCCCGAACGCTCGAAGGCCTGCTCCGGCGGTGCAAGGACGAGCAGGCGGCACTGACCGCCCGCTTCGGCCGCCGCGTGCCGCTCGCGGTGAAGATCGGTCTCGACCCGTCGAGCCAGGGGATCCCCGAGATCGTCCGCGCGATCGCCCGCCGCCGGTTCGACGCCCTCATCGCCGCCATCGGTACGGGCGACCGGGGCGCGGAGCCTTCCCGCGACGCCGACGCGGCGATTCGCCGCGACGCCGCGCGCTCGGTGCGTTTGCTCGCGTCGCACCTCGACGGCGCGATGCCCCTGATGTCGGTCGGCGGCATCGTCTCGCCCGAGGACGCGTGGGAGCGGCTCGAGGCCGGCGCCGCGCTGGTCCAGCTCTACCGGGGGCTGGTCAGCGAGGGCCCCGGCCTGATCCAGCGAATCACCGGGTTCCTCGAGCACGCCGCGCACTCCGCTCCGGCCGCGGAGCGCGTACCTTGACAAGCCCGGGACGCCGTGCGACAAGAACCGGCCACAGACTCGGTTCTGCTACTCTGGGGGCGCACGGCCATGCCCTGGCTCATTCTGCTGGTTGCTGTCCTCGCGCTGCTGCCCGTCTCCGTCTCCGCCCAGGAGGCGGCTGAGGAGGGCGCGCGCCTCTACATCCAGAAGGGCTGCCTCGGCTGTCACGGCGCGAGCGGGCGCGGCGGGGTCGGCCCCGCGCTCGCCAACACGCCGCTCGACTTCGAGGCCTTTCTCAAGCAGATGCGGCGCCCGCGCGGCATCATGCCGAAATTCCCCGATATGATCGTCGGCGACACCGAGGCCCGGGAGATCCACCAGTACCTCCGGAGCGTCGCGCCGCCGCCGCCCAAGCTCCGCGCCGACGTGCCCAAGGGCGTCCTCGACCCGGGCTCGTGCGCGGGCTGTCACCAGAAGTTCAATCCCGTCATCGTCGCCCAGTTCGCGGCGAGCGCGATGGGGCGGCCCGGCGTCCAGAACCCGCGGGTCGCGTACCCGCAGGCGCAGATCGGCTGCGCCAACTGCCACGGCACCAACCACGACGACATCATGGCGAGCAAGGGGCGGGTGCCGGAGGCCACCTGCGGCGCCTGTCACCAGCAGATCTACAAGGACCACGTGCTCGACGCCGGCCACTCCTACGGCCCCGGGCCCGGCGGCCTCGGGATCAACTGGGAGCGCAACATCGGCGTGCCCCACTACAAGCAGATGCCGCGGAAGGTGATGGAGATGGGGTGCGACCCGTGTCACGCGCAGGCCGGCGCCACTGACGCGAAGTACTGGAGCGAGGAGCAGAAGAAGTACGTCGACACCTCGAGCCTCGAGGTGCGGAACGGCTGCATCGCCTGCCACACCCGGCACTCGTTCAACCTCGAGGAAGCGCGCAAGCCCGAGGCCTGCTACACGTGCCACATGGGGCCCGACCACCCGAACTACGAGGCCTACATGAGCTCGAAGCACGGGTCGATCTACGCGGCGCGCGGGCGCGGATGGGACTGGACGGCGCCGCTCGCCCAGGCGAAGTGGGACGTCCCCACCTGCGCCTACTGCCACATGCTCTACGTGGGCGCGGACGGCGCGCGCGCGGCCAGCCACAACATGACGCGGAAGATCATCTGGGGCATGGGTGTGCAGGCGGCCGTCGGCGAGCTGCGCGACATCACGATTACCCCCGCGAACGAGGCGAAGCGCAACGAGATGGTCAAGGTGTGCCTGACCTGCCACTCCGAGGACAAGGCCCGCTACTACCTCAAGTCGGCCGACGCGCACAAGCTGGCCGGCGACGCGCTCGTGATCGAGGCGCGCGGGATCCTGGCCGGGCTCTATCGCGACCGTCTGATCGAGCCCAGCCACGGGCGGGTCTCGGCGGGGCTCCTGCGCGGCCCGCGCTTCACCGCCATCGACCTGCCCGGCGGGCTCGCCTTCCACTCGCCGGCCAGCCTCTACTACGACGTGACGCCGATCGAGCGCGAGTACTTCGACATGTTCTTCTTCTCCGCCCTCAAGAGCTACAAGGGCGCGTTCCACATGAGCCCCGACTACGCCTGGTGGTACGGCTACGCGGACGTCCTCGGCCACCTCGCCACCATCCGCGACGAGGCGGAGCGGCTGCGGTCGGCGGAGGCCACGCGCCGGCGCACGCTCTTCAT
>JACQCN010000271.1 GCA_016201575.1 Candidatus Rokuibacteriota bacterium
CCACGGCGAGCCAGCCGAGGGCACGGATCACCGCTGTCGCACGATCGAACATGGTCTCTCCCCGAGCGATCAGTGGGTGGTAATGCTGGGTTGAAACAAAAAGGTTGTCAAGGGCTTTTGCTCCGCGGCGCGATGATCGCCCACGCCAGCACCGCGAGCGGGCGCGCGCGCGCGCCCCGCTCGCGCGCGTTGGGATCGCTGGCGGTGCCCGCGAGCACGCGCCCCATGATCCCCTGGGAAATCGCGGCGAGGCGGAAGAACGAGAACCCGACGTAGAAGTCCCAGTCGGGGATGGCCGCGCGCCCCGTCCGCCGGCAGTAGGCCGCGATGAACTGCGCCTCCGAGGGGATGCCGAGCGCGGCGAGGTCGCGCCCGCGGAAGCCGTCGGCGTCCGGCAGGTAGTAGGGCACGCAGGTGTAGGCGAGGTCCGCGAGCGGGTGGCCGAGCGTGGACAGCTCCCAGTCGAGCACGGCGACCACGCGCGGCTCGGTGGGATGGACGATGACGTTGCCCGGCCGGTAATCGCCGTGGACGATCGTGGTCTCGTCGCCCGGCGGGATGTGGGCGGGCAGCCAGGCGACCAGCCGCTCCATCTCCGGGATCGTCTCGGTCTCCGAGGCGCGGTACTGGCTGGTCCAGCGGTGGATCTGGCGCGCGAAGTAGTTGCCGGGCTTCCCGAAGTCCGCCAGCCCGAGGGCCCGCCAGTCGACCGTGTGCAGTCGCGCCAGCACCGTGTTGAGCGAGTCGAAGATCGCCGCGCGCTCGGTGGCGCCGCCGCCGGGGAGCAGCGGGTCGCGGAAGATCCGCCCGTGCACGCACTCCATGACGTAGAACGGCGTGCCGAGGACCGACTCGTCCGCGCAGTAGGCGTAGGTCCGGGGCACCGGCACGTCGGTCGCCGCCAGCGCGGTGATGACCCGGTACTCGCGATCGACGGCGTGGGCCGAGGGCAGGAGCTTGCCCGGCGGCTTGCGGCGCACGACGTACTCGCGGCCGCCGGCGACCAGGTAGTACGTCGGGTTCGACTGCCCGCCCTCGAACTGCCGGACGGTCAAAGGCGGCGTGAAGCCGTCGACGTGCGCCTTCATGTACCGCTCGAGCGCGCCGACGTCGAACCGGTGCGCCGCGCGAACCTCGACCGTGCTGATCACGGGCCCTCCCATGGCGCCGGGCCGAATCGTACCCGGCACACCGCTTGCCGAGCCGACGCGGACGCCGGCCCGAGGCCACCGTCCTCCGGCCCCAGGGCGGCGGCAAGCTGCCGAAAGTCTACTTCAAGGAGGCCCGGAGGTCTGCGGCGGACTCCGGTCGACCCCCCTTTGCCGTCGGCGCCGCCGAAGGCTATAGTGGACCGTCGCGACCGGGCGGCGGGCGCCCGGTCGCGGCCCGACCGACCACTCCCGCTTCGAGGGCCGGCTTTGCCGGCCCAACGGTTCCGGGGGATGCTCGAAGGGGGCCGTCGAGACCCCCTTCGATGAGAGGGCGAGATGGAACTCGAGTACTCGAAGAAAACCCGTGAGTACATGGACCAGATCACGGACTTCATGAGCAAACACGTCTACCCGAACGAGAAGACGTTCGCCGAGCAGCTCGAGGCCCAGCCGACCCGCTGGCAGGTGCCGCCGATCATGGAGGAGCTCAAGGCCAGGGCCCGCGAGCGCAGCCTCTGGAACCTCTTCCTGCCCGAGAGCGAGTACGGGGCCGGCCTGACCAACCTGGAGTACGCCCCGCTCTGCGAGATCATGGGCCGCTCCCCGATCGCCGCCGAGGTGTTCAACTGCTCGGCGCCCGACACGGGGAACATGGAGGTGCTGGTGCGCTACGGAGTCGAGCATCGTGCGCAACGGCGACGAGTACGTCATCAGCGGCCACAAGTGGTGGACCTCGGGCATCGGCGATCCGCGCTGCCAGCTCCTCATCTTCATGGGCAAGACCAGCCCCACGAATCCCGACAAGTACAAGCAACAGTCGATGATCCTGGTCCCCCGCGACGCGCTAGGCATCAAGGTCCTGCGCATGCTCACCGTGTTCGGCTACGACGACGCCCCGCACGGGCACGGCGAGGTGCTCTTCGAGAACGTGCGCGTGCCCGCCGACAACCTGCTGCTCGGGGAGGGGCGGGGGTTCGAGATCGCGCAGGGCCGCCTGGGGCCCGGGCGCATCCACCACTGCATGCGCCAGATCGGCGTGGCCGAGCGCGCGCTGGAGGCCATGTGCCGGCGCGCCGCCTCCCGGGTGGCCTTCGGGAAGCCGATCGCCGACCATGACGTCACCCTCGAGCGCATCGCGGAGTCGCGGATCGACATCGACCAGGCCCGCCTTCTCGTGCTGCGGGCCGCGTACATGATGGACACGGTCGGCAACAAGTCCGCGCGCTCGGAGGTCGCCCAGATCAAGGTCGCCGTCCCCAACATGACCCTGCGCGTCCTCGACCGCGCCATCCAGGTCCACGGCGGTGGCGGCGTCAGCCAGGAGTTCTGGCTGGCGAACGCCTGGGCCCACTCGCGCACGCTGCGCTTCGCCGATGGCCCCGACGAGGTGCACCGCCGCCAGATCGGCCGCCTGGAGCTGCGCAAGCACGCGTGACCTCGCAGGCCGCCCGGGCACCTGACGGAGACCATCACGCCGGCGCTGCGGGCCGGCACCGAGGCCGGCGCCCGCAAGCTCGCCTGACCGTCCTCACTACGCCCCGTCCCGACGAGCCCCGCCGCGAGCACCAACACGTCAACCCCTACACGCTCTTCGACCCCGCCCTCGGCAAGGAGGGCGCGGACGTCTCGCCGGCCTTCGCCGAGACGCCGTGAAGGCCCTGCTCCTCGACCTCGACGACACGCTGCTCGACTACTCGGGCAGCGCGCCGCGGTGCTGGGAGGAAGCCTGCCTCGCCTGCTGCGCGCCGGGGACGGTCGGGCCGGACGCGCTCCTGGCCGCGATCGTCGAGGCGAGCCGCTGGTTCTGGGAGGATCCCGTGCGGCACCGGCGGGAGCGGGTCAACATGCTCCAGGCCTGGCAGTCGATCGTGGCCCACGCGCTGGCGCGCCTCGGCGTCGAGGCCGACAGGCTCGCCGCAGCCGTGGCCCGCGACTTCGCGTCGCGCCGCCGCGAGCGGATGCGCCTCTTCCCCGAGGCGGTCGAGAGCCTCGAGCGCCTCCGGCGCCGCGGCGTCCCGCTCGCGCTCGTCACCAACGGCGACGCCGGCCAGCAGCGGGACAAGATCGAGCGCCACGGGCTCGCCGCGTTCTTCGACGCGATCGTCATCGAGGGCGAGTTCGGCGCGGGCAAGCCCGACGAGATCGTCTATCGGCACGCGCTGGCGGCGCTCGCCGCGCGGCCCGAGGACGCGTGGATGGTGGGCGACCATCTCGAGTTCGACGTCGGTGCGCCCCAGCGGCTGGGCTTGCGCGGCGTCTGGATCGATCGCGCCGGCCAGGGGCTGCCGCCGGGCGCCGCGGTCACGCCCGACCGGATCGTGCGCTCGCTGGCCGAGCTGACCGAGGCCCTCTGACGAGCGATGGCGCGGTCGAAGCGCCAGGTCCTCGTCGGCACCACGGCCGGGCTCTACCAGTTCGGCGCCACCCGCCCGATCCCGCTCGACCGGCTCGGCGGCCGCGCGCTCACCGCGCTGGTGGCGGACGGGCGCGGCTGGAGCGCGATCGTCGCGGGCGAGCGGATCTGGGCGGCCGCTGACGACGCGCCGGCCTGGCGCGAGCGGGCGCGCGTGGCCGGCGCCACGTGCCTGGCGCCGACGCCCGGCGCTCCTCGTGGGCACCGCCAGCGCCCACCTCTTCCTCCTCGACGGCGGCGCGCCGGCCCGGGTGGAATTGTTCGAGGGCCTCGACGGGCGCGGTGCGTGGTACACGCCCTGGGGCGACCCTCCCGACGTCCGCTCGATGTCCGTCGACGCCGAGGGCATCGTCTACGTCAACGTCCACGTCGGCGGCATCCTGCGCTCGGCCGACGGCGGCCGCACCTGGCGGCCCACGATCGACCTCGAGACCGACGTCCACTAGGTCCTCGCCCACCCCGCCCGTCCCGGCCTCGTCCTCGCCGCCACCGCCGTCGGGCTCGCGCTGAGCGCCGACCGCGGGGAGACGTGGCGGATCGAGACGGAGAGGCTCCACGCGCGCTACCTCCGCGCCGTCGCCGCCGCGGAGGACCACGTGCTGGTCTCGGCCGCGCGCGGGCCCGGCGGCGGGCGGGCGGCGGTCTACCGGAAGCGGCTCGACAAGGACGAGCCCTTCGAGCGGTGCGGCGCCGGGCTGCCCGAGTGGGCGGGGCGGGGATCAAGACGCTGAGCTTCTCGAGCACCGCCAGCGGATCCCGCCCCAGGTGCGTCGCCCCAGCGGCCCGCGGATGCGCCCGCGCCGACACGAGCTGGCCGTGGGAGCTCTCCGTCACGCGCTCGACCGCCAGCGGCGGAGACCGCGCCGAGCGCGGGGATGTGCTCCTTGTCGTACCAGTCGCTGAACTCGGCCTCGAGCTCGGGCGCGATGTTCATCGCGTTCAACAGCAGCCCGCCGGCATGGGTCTGCGGCAGCTGGCCGCCGGGCAGGATCTGATCGCCCTCGAAGCGCATCAGGCGCTCGACCTTGCCGGTGACGCGCTTCGACCACGGCGACAGGTTCTCGCCGCCGATCGCGAGATAGGGTGGGCTCTCCAGCACCGCGACACTCTCGAGATCCTAGGTCGCGACAGAGATCTTGCGGGCGTCCGCACCGATCCATCGCTGGCACACGAAGAACCCCGGCACCCGCTGCCGCTCGCGCAGATGCTCGGTGTCGTACCAGTCATGGAACTCGTCCTCGGCGGCCTGCCCGATGTTCATCGCCGCGATCACCGTGCCCTTCGCCATCGGCAACCTCCCGCAGAGCTGGTGCCGCATTGTGATCCTCGTCGCCTTGACTTGGATTGCCCGAAGCGCCATTCTGCCCGTCACCGAAGCGTGAGGGGACTCGACGACGGGGAGGATCAAGCCATGATGTCGACACCGCAAAGCGGCCGGGACCTGCTGAAGGGCGCTTTGGCGATCACGGCCGCCGCGTCGACCCGGCGAAGCGTGTGACCGGCTTGATCAAGACGCAGATCTTTCCCTTCGCCGATCAGCGGGCGCGGAAGCTCTACGGACAGCTCGAACGCGGCGTCTACGACGCGTTGAAAGCGGTGTGATCGCGATGGCCCTCGACAAGGCGCAGCTGGCGCAGATGCTCCGCACGATGATCCTGATCCGTGAGTTCGACGAGCTGGCCATCCAGCTGCGGGTCGCGGGCAAGATCTATGGCGCGGTGCATCCCTACGTCGGCCAGGAGGCGGTCGCGGTCGGCGTGTGCTCCAACTTTAAAGTCAGCGATCGCGTGACCAGCACCCACCGCGGCCACGGGCATTGCATCGCGAAGGGCGCCGACATCCGCCGCATGATGGCCGAGCTGTTTGGCCGCGTGGACGGCTATTGCAAGGGCAAGGGCGGTTCCATGCACATCGCCGACTTCGCGGTGGGGATGCTGGGCGCCAATGGCATCGTCGGGGGCGGGCTGCCCATCGCCTGCGGGGCGGCGCTCGCCGCGCAGCTCGAAGGCAAGGGCGACGTGACCGTCTGCTTCTTCGGCGACGGCGCGGCGGCCGAGGGCGAGTTCCACGAGGCGCTCAACATCGCCTCGGTGTGGAAGCTGCCGATCGTCTTCGTCTGCGAGAACAACCAGTACGCGGCGAACAACGCCGTGGCCGTGCAGCATCCGCGGGTCGACATCGCCGCCCACGCCGGCGCCTACCAGATCCCCGGCGTCGTGGCCGACGGCAACGACGTGCTCGAGGTGTACGCCGCCGCCGGCGACGCCGTCGCCCGCGCCCGCCGCGGAGAGGGGCCGAGCCTGCTCGAGGGCAAGACGTATCGCTGGCACTTCCACGCCATGCGCGCCACCCCACCGCCGGAGACCCGCCCGTCCGACGAGATCGCGTCCTGGAAGGCCCGCGATCCGATCGCGCGCCTCGAGCAGCACGCGCTGGGCGCGGGCGCGCTCTCGGCCGCCGAGATGAGCGCGATTCGCGAGCGCGTGAAGGCCGATCTCGACGACGCCGTGGCCTTTGCCGAGGCGAGCCCGTTTCCCGATCCGAAAGATCTGCTGGTCGACATGTTCGCCGAGTGAGGTGACGAGGACCGCGTCATGCGTGAGATCAGCTTTCAGAAAGCGCTCGATGAAGCCGTCGCCGAGGAGATGCGGCGCGATCCGCGGATCATCGTCATGGCGACCGATTTCACCGGCGACCCTGTCAAGGAGTTCGGTCCGGCGCGCGTGCGCTTCACGCCGATCTCCGAAGCGGTGCTGACCGGCATGGGCCTCGGCGCGGCGGGCTGCGGCTTCCGGCCCATCGTGAACTGGCGGATGGTGACGTTCTCGTTCGTGGCGATGGATCAGATCGTCAACCAGGCGAGCAAGATCCGTTACATGTTCGGCGGGCAGGCCGATTTCCCGGTGACCTACCGCTGTACCACCGGCGGCGGCATCGGCCTCGCCGCGCAGCACTCGCAGAGCCCGTACTCGATGTGGATGCATCTCGCGGGTCTGAAGATCATCCTCCCGTCGACCCCGGCCGACGCCAAGGGCCTGCTCAAGAGCGCCATCCGCGACAACAACCCCGTGGTCTCCTTCGAGTGCAGCCGGCTGGCCACGGTGACCGGCCCGGTTCCGGACGGAGACCATCTCGTGCCGATCGGCGTCGCGGAGGTGAAGCGCGCGGGCACGGACGTGACCATCGTGGGGCTTGCCTACTACGTGCAAGAAGCGCTGGCGGTGGCGGAGGAGCTGGTGCGCGAGGGCATCTCCATCGAGGTGGTCGACCCGCGGACGCTCGTCCCGATGGATGCCGACACGGTGCGCGCCTCGGTGCGAAAGACCGGTCGCGTCGTCATCGTGGACGAGGCGCCCGCGACGTGCTCGGCGGCGTCGGAGATTTCGGCGCTGCTCGTCGAGGATCCTGACACGTTTCGCGTGTTGAAAGCCCCCGTCCGCCGCGTCTGTGCCGTCCCCGTGCCCGTGCCCTACAGCCCGCCGCTGGAACGAGCAGCCCTGCCGAATCGGGACGACATCAAGACCGCGGTCTACGCGGTGCTCAAGGACTCCCTGCGTCCGGTGTAGCTCAGCTCGGCGGGGTCCTCGAGCCCCAACCGGCGGATGGAGATCTCGAAGCGGTCCTGCATCCGGGAATCGTTCGCGTTCAGGTTCCGGGTGAAGCGAAGACATCGGCAACGGAGATCATCGATGCCCCCGGGGATGCGGCGTTGATCGGGGTCGAGTTCACGACGTTCTCGCTCGGCCGCGTGCAGCCCGTGCTCGCCTGATCGCGTGCCCACGGGCCACGCTCCCCGGATGGCGGTGCACCGGCGCGGCCGCGGTCCCGACGTCGTCCTCTTTCATGGCGGCATGGAATCGTGGAAGCACTGGATCAGGAACGTGGAGCCGCTCGCCGCACGCTTCACCGTGCACGCGCTCGACCACCCGTCGTACGGCGCCTCGGCGGCCGTCGCGCGCGAGACTACCGGCGCCGAGTACCTCGACCTCGTGCACGATCTGTTCATTGAGATGTTCCCGGGTGATGGCCCGCTGCGGTTTCCCGGGTTCTCGTTCGGAGGGGTGATCGCCGCGAACCTCGCGCGGCGACTCGCGCCGCGGGTGACGCACCTGTGCCTGACCCGCCCGCGAATTCTGCATGTCGGGGCCCGGCCCCTCCTGCGCCATACTCGTCGGTGACGATGGACGGCGTTGCGATCCGCTCCCTGCGCGTCCGGCTCGTCCTGCCGCTGGCGGTCGTGATCGCCGTGGTGGCGGTTGGCACCCTCGGCTACCACTGGCTCTGGCGGGCGGCGGGCGGGACGTGGCTCGACGCGCTCTTCATGACCGTCACGACGATCACGACGATCGGCTACGCCGAGGTCCGGCCCCTCGACTCCGCGGGGCGCATCTTCACGATGTTCGTCGCCGTCACCGGCATCGGCAGCCTCTTCTACACCCTCGGCGTGGTCATGGAGTACCTGGTCGCCGTCCGGCTGGCCGACATCAGGGGGAGACGCAAAATGGACCGGCAGATCGACACGCTCAGCGGCCACGTGATCCTGGCCGGCCTCGGCCGCGTCGGCCGGCAGGCGGCGCAAGAATTGCGGGCGGCCCAGGTGCCGTTCGCCGTCGTGGATCCGGGCCAGGACGCGATCCGGCAGGCGGAGGAGCGCGGGTACCTGTGCCTCCAGGGCGACGCCACCGAGGACGCGGTGCTCGAGCGCCTGGGCATCCGCCGGGCGCGCGGGCTCATCGCGACCACCGCCAACGACGCCACCAACATGTACATCGTGCTCTCCGCGCGCGTCCTGAACCCGGGGCTCCACATCGTCTCGCGCGCCGTCGACGAGGCCAGCGTGGCCAAGCTGATCCGCGCCGGCGCCAATCGCGCCATCAGCCCCTACGCGATCGGCGGCCACCGCCTCGCCCACCTGATCATCAACCCGACGGTGGTGGACTTCTTCGAGACGGCGCTCCGGAAGGGCAGCGAGGCGCTCAACATCGAGGACCTCGCGCTGGCCTCCGACAGCCCGGCGGTGGGCCGCTCGCTGGAGGACCTGGCGATCCGCCAGGCGACGGGGGCGACGGTGCTGGCGATCATGCGCGACGCGAACCCGATCGTGAACCCGCCGGGCGACCTGACGCTGCGCGCCGGCGACCACCTGCTCGCGCTGGGGACGGGCGACCAGCTCGAACGGCTGGAGAAGCTGATCGGCGGCCGGGCGGAAACCTAGCGGGCATTATTCGCGAACGGCGCTGGCGCGACCGGGCGGGTGGCGCAGGGTGCAGTCCCCGCGGGGCCGGCGCAGGGGGCCCCCCTCGTCCCGTCCGCCGCGCGCAACGCGGCGTTCGGGCGAGTGGGTGACGGAGCCGGACCCGCGGGGACTGGGCCCTGCGACAGGCTCCGCCCGCCACACGCGACTACCGTTCGTGAATACTGCGGGCTAGACGGTGCGGAAGATCGGGCCGCGGGCGTCGTCGAGCGCGTCGACCGCGACGGCCTGGCCCGCGGCGAGCCGGTC
>JACQCN010000272.1 GCA_016201575.1 Candidatus Rokuibacteriota bacterium
AGATGTCGAGTCGTGATCGTCCTCGGCGTGAGCGAGACCCACTGCGCGACCGCCGCCGTGCTGAAGGACGGCGAGATCGTCGGCTGCGCCTCGGAGGAGCGCTTCTCGCGCCTGAAGAACGACGCGGGGTATCCGCGGCGGGCGGTCGACGCGCTGCTCGGGGAGCTCCGGCTGGCGCCGGCCGACGTCGACCTGGTGGTGCTGGCCGGGGTGGAGGCGTTCGCGCGCGAGTGGATGAACCGCGTGATGCACGACGCGGACTACGTGCGCGAGTACTACGGCGTCCGGCTCGAGGCGCCGCGCCGGGGCCTGGCCGCGCGGACGCGCAAGCTCGGTGCGAAGCTCGGGCTGGCCGACCGGGCGCGCGGCAAGGCAGGCCTGGCGCCGGCCGCGCGGCGCGCGCTCGTCACCGGCCACCTCGGCCTCGGCGCCGAGCGCATCGCCACCTTCGACCACCACGCCTGCCACGCCGCCGCCGCCTACCTGGGCGCGCCGTTCGCGGGCGCCCCCGCGCTGGTGCTCACCAACGACAACTCCGGCGACGGGCTCTGCGCCACCGCGTCGACCGGCGCCGGCATCAGCCTGACCCGGCACGAGGCGACGCCGAGCGCGCCGGGGTCGCTGGGCTCCTTCTACGCGTTCGTGACGCTGCTCCTCGGCATGAAGGCCGGCGAGCACGAGTACAAGGTGATGGGGCTGGCGCCCTTCGCCTCGGCCGGCGCCAGCGAGCGCGCCGCCGCCGCGCTCCGGACGGTGTTCGACTTCGTCGAGGACGCGCCGTGCCGGTTCGCGTGGAGGCGCCGCGGGCCGCGCTACCGGCTCCTGCTGGAGGCGACGCTCGGCCTGCGGTTCGACGGGATCGCGGGCGGTGCCCAGCGCATCGTCGAGGAGTCGCTCACCCGGTGGGCCCGGCTGATGCGCGCGCGCCACGGCGGCGAGCGCCTGGCCCTCGGCGGGGGCGTGTTCATGAACGTGAAGACGAACATGCTGCTCGCCGCCGAGGACTGGGTGCGCGACCTGTTCGTGTTCCCGTCGTGCGGCGACGAGTCCAACGCGGTGGGCGCGGCCTACCTCGGCTACCTGGACCTGTGCGCGCGGCAGGGGGCGCCGGCGGCTCCGCGCCCCTTCGGGCCGGCGTACCTCGGTCCCGGCCTCGACGACGCGGAGATCGAGTCCCTCATCCGGACGCGCGACCTCGCCACCCGCTACCGGGTCGCCGAGCCCGCGCGGATCGAGGAGCGGATCGCCGAGCTGCTGGTGTCCGACGGCGTGATCGCCCGGTGCGCGGGGCGGATGGAGTTCGGCGCGCGGGCCCTCGGCAACCGATCGATCCTCGCCAACCCCTCCGACCACCGGGTGGTGGGCCTGATCAACCGGATGATCAAGAACCGGGACTTCTGGATGCCCTTCGCGCCCACGGTGCTTCGCGAGCGGGAGGCCGACTACCTCGTCAACCCCAAGGGCCTCGCCTCGCCCTACATGATGCTGGCCTTCCCGACGAACCCGAAGCGCCGCGATGAGATCGTGGCGGCCGTGCATCCCCACGACGGCACCGCGCGCGCCCACATCCTCGACGAGGCCGGGAACCCGGAGTACTACCGGGTGATCCGGGAGTTCGAGCGACGGACGGGGATCGGCGCCGTGCTCAACACCTCGTTCAACCTCCACGGCGAGCCGCTGGTGGCCTCGGCGGCGGACGCGATCGACACCTTCGAGCGCTCAGGTCTCCCGCACCTCGCCCTCGGGCGCTGGGTGATCTCCAAGAAGTAGGTCAGCCGGCGGCGGGGAGCCCGAGGGCGTCGGCGTCCTCGGTGGGCACCCAGCCCGAGCGGGGCACCAAGTTCTCCGCCGCGACGCCCGGCTTGCTCGACGCTTGTGAAAGCGTGTGCGATAATGGCCGCTGGCGGAAGTCCCAAACTTCATGGCTATTTCGCTGCCGATCCTCGATCACGTGGCCGCTCCCGAGCGGAAGCCTGGCTGGCTCAAGGTCAAGGCGCCGGGCGGGCCCACCTACATGCGCCTGAAGGCGCTCATGCGCGCGCAAAATCTCCATACCGTCTGCGAGGAGGCGCACTGCCCGAACATCGGCGAGTGCTGGGAGGACGGCACCGCGACCTTCATGATCCTCGGCGACGTGTGCACGCGGAACTGCGGCTACTGCGCGATCGCGCACGGCAAGCCCGCCTGGGAGGATCGCGAGGAGCCGGAGCGGGTGGGCCGCTCGGTGGCGACGCTCGCGCTCGACCACGTCGTGATCACCTCGGTCGACCGCGACGATCTCGCCGACGGCGGCGCCGCGCACTTCGCGGCGACGATCCGCGCGATCCGCCGCGAGCGCCCCGGCTGCCAGGTCGAGGTCCTGATCCCGGACTTCCAGGGCTCGGCGGGCGCGCTGCAGACGGTGATCGACGCGCGGCCCGACATCCTCAACCACAACACGGAGACGGTGCCGCGGCTCTACAAGGTCGCGCGCCCCGGCGGCCGCTACCGCCGGACGATCGAGCTGTTCCGGCGCGCGCGGGCCACCGACGCCGGGCTCCTGACCAAGTCGGGGATCATCGTGGGTCTCGGCGAGGAGCGCGACGAGCTGGTGGCGACGATGCGCGACCTGCGCGAGGTGGACGTCCGCATCCTCACCCTCGGGCAGTACCTGCGGCCCTCGCCCCAGCACCTGCCGGTGGCGCGCTACTACCACCCCGACGAGTTCGGCGAGCTGGCGGAGATCGGGCGGGGCCTGGGGTTCGCCCACGTGGAGGCGGGACCGCTCGTGCGCAGCTCGTACCACGCCAAGCGGCAGGTGCAGGCGCTGGCGGGAGGGCCTCGCGCGTGAACGAGTACCTCCCGCTCGTGATGGTGTTCGGCTTCGCCGCGCTCGTCGCCGGCGCGCTCCTCTACCTGCCCTCGCTGCTGGCGCCGCGGCGGGTGACGGCGATCAAGCTCGAGCCGTTCGAGTGCGGCCAGGACCCGATCTCGCTGCCGGAGGGCCGGTTCGCCATGAAGTTCTCGCGGACGGCCATCTTCTTCATCATCATCGACATCGAGCTGATCTTCCTCTGGCCGTGGGCGGTCCTCTACCGTTCGCTCGGCTGGTTCGGCTTCGCGGAGATGCTGGTGTTCATGGCCATCCTGATGCTCGGCTTCCTGTACGTCTGGCGGAAGGGAGGGCTGGAATGGGAGTAG
Organism: Candidatus Rokuibacteriota bacterium; assembly: GCA_016201575.1. Classification (GTDB taxonomy): domain Bacteria; phylum Methylomirabilota; class Methylomirabilia; order Rokubacteriales; family CSP1-6; genus AR9. The sequence continues at coordinate 3,181 of JACQCN010000272.1, forward strand.
GCGCCTTCTTCACGTCCAAGCTCGACGAGGCCATCGGCTGGGCGCGGAAGTACTCCATCTTCCAGTACCCCTTCGTGACGGCGTGCTGCGGCATGGAGTACATGGCCACCGCGGCCTCCCACTACGACGTCGACCGCTTCGGCGCCGGCCTCGCCCGGTTCTCGCCGCGGCAGGCCGACGTCCTCTTCGTGGTGGGGACGAT
>JACQCN010000273.1 GCA_016201575.1 Candidatus Rokuibacteriota bacterium
GCCGGCGCCGTCGAGGGGGGAGGTTCGGAAGGGGGGCAAGGCCCCCCTCCGAGGTTAAAAAAGGCGTGCAAATCCTGGAGGAACGGACGAAAATGTCTTGATCGCCGTGGGCTCGACCGCCATCCGACCCCGTTGAGCATCGCATACGTCGCTGTTGCGCTCTCCGTCACTGCCGCGGCGCTGGCGGCCGCGTGGCTGGTGGCGCGGGCGGCGACGCGCCGCAAGGGGGACCGGCTCGAGAGCCTGGCTCGCCTGACCCAGGCGGTCTCGCTGACCCTCTCCCTCGACGATGTCTGCCGGCAGGTGGCCGACGCCACCGCCCGCCTGGTGCCGGGCTCCTCCGTCCGGGTGTTCGTCCTCGAGCACGGCGAGCTGCTCGTCCGCGCCGAGGCGGGCTCCGGCGGCATCGTCGGCGCCCCGCACACCCGGTTGCGGCTCGGCGAGGGGCTCGTCGGACACGCCGCCACGCTCCGCGAGCCCCTGGTCGTCGAGGACCTGCCCGCCCATCCCCGCACGCTCGACCCCGAGTGGATGCGCGCCCACGACTGCCGGAGCGGCGCGCTGCTGCCCCTGCTCGGGCGCGAGGGCGTGTGCGGCGTGCTCGGCGTTTACACGGGCGAGCGCCACCGCTTCACGCCCGAGGAGATCGACTTGCTGGCGGCCTTCGCGAGCCAGGTCGCGACCGCCATCGACAACGCCCGACTTTACGAGCGGGCGGCCGGGCGGCTGCGGCGCGTCGAGTCGCTCCGCGCGATCGAGCGGCGCGTGGCCGAGCAGTTCGATCCCGAGGCGCTGCTCGCGCAGATCACGCGGGACGCGACGGAGCTGCTGGGGGCGATGTCCTCGTCCGTCTACGTGGTCCGCGACGACCAGCTCGTCGCGGGCGGGTGGTACCGGATGGGCGACTCGCTCCGCGATACGCCTCTACCGCTCGACTCCGGGCTGACCGGGGAGATCCTGGCGCGGAAGCGGGGGATGATCATCAACGACTACCCCGCCTCGCCCTGGGCCCGCGAGCCCTTCAAGTCGATCAACACCCGGGTCATCGCGCAGCCCCTCCTCGCCGGGGAGCTGGCGATCGGCGTGCTCTTCGTCAACCGGTCGGCCGACCAGCCGCCGTTCGTGGCGGACGATCTGGCGGTCGTCGGCGACTTCGCCACCCAGGTCGCCGTGGCCCTCGAGCACTCGCGTCTCTACGCCGACGCGAGCCTCCGCGCCGCCCGCATGCGGACCCTGGCCGAGACCGCCCGCCTGCTCGTGGCGACGCTGGAGCCCGCCCAGATCGTGGAGATCATCACCGCCCGCTGCCTGGAGGGGCTCGAGGTCAACGACGTCGCCGTCTATCTGCTCGACGACGACCTCGGGCACCTCCGGCTGCTGCGGCGCGAGCCCGCGGGCACGCCGAGCGTGCACATCACGCTGCTCGAGCGCGACGAAGGCATGGCCGGGCGGGCGGTCACCGAGCAGCGCCCGGTGTGGACCCGCGACGCGCTCCGGGATCCCTCCGTCAAGTACCTGCCCGAGTCGCGGGCCCGGCTCGCCGAGCGCGGCTCCCGGGCGCTTCTGGCCGTGCCGCTCGGGCGGGAGGAGACGATCGGCGCCGTGCTGGTCGGTCGTCCGCCCGGCACCCTCTTCACGCCCGACGAGATCGAGTTCCTGTCGACGCTGACGCGCCAGGCCGCGGTGGCGCTGGAGAACGCCCGCCTGTTCTCGCTGGAGCAACGCCGCCGGGCCCAGATCGAGGCGCTCGTGGAGATCGAGCGGGAGCTGGCGGCGGAGCTCCACACGGAGCGCCTGCTCGACCTCATCATCGAACGCGCGAGCGAGCTCCTCCGCGCCGAGGGCATCATCTTCTTCCTGGAGGACGCGCGGACGCTCGTGCCGCGCGCCTGGTACGGCCTCGGCCCCTGGCTGCGCGACGTGCGCGTGCCCCTCGGCCAGGGCGTGGCGGGCACCTGCGCGCTCGAGCGGCGCGGCATGATCGTCAACGAGTACCGCCTGTGGCCCAACGCCCTGCCCGTCTACTGGCAGTACGGGATCGAGCGCACGATGGGCCAGCCCCTGATCGCCCGCGACCGCCTGCTCGGGGTCATCTCCGTCAACCGGGGCCCCGGCAGCGAGCCCTTCACGCCGGTGGACCTGGCCACGTTCGAGAGCTTTGCGATCCAGGCGGCCATCGCGCTGGAGAACGCCCGCCTCTACCGCGCGGCCCGCCGCCACGCCGAGCACCTGGAGGCGCTCGACGTCGTCAACCGCCAGGTCGCCTCGTCGCTGCAGTTCGAGGAGGTGCTCCGCAACATCGCGAACGCCACCCTCCGGTTCCTCGACGCCGCCTACGTGGCCGTCTGGGTGGCCGATCCCGGCGCCCGCGTGGTGCGGCGGTCGGTGGTGGTGGGCGACGAGGAGCTGGCGAGCCGGCTGCCGTCGGAGCTCGCCTTTGGCGAGGGCGGCGCCGGCTGGGTCGCCGAGTACCGGACGCCCATCCTGTGGACCGACCTCCAGGAGGACCGCCGCGTGGTGGGCGGCGGCCTGGCCCTGCGCCACGGCCTCCGCTTCTTCGCCGCGGTCCCGGTCATGCTCGGCGACCGCCTGCTCGGGGTCATCTCGGTCCGCCGGCCCACGCCGCCCGAGGTCACGCCCGAGACCGAGTCGCTGATCAAATCCCTGGCCGCCCAGGCCGCGATCGCCCTCGAGCACGCGCGGCTGTACGCCGAGACGACCACGCGGCTGCACGAGACCAGCGCCCTGCTCGAGGTGAGCCGGATCCTCAACTCCACGCTCGAGACGCGGCGGCTGCTCAAGCAGGTGGCCATGAAGATCGCCCAGGTGTGCCGGGTGGAGCGCTGCACGATCGAGCTGTGGGAGGCCGGCCGCACGATCCCCGTGATGTCGCAGTTCGCCGACGGCCACCGGGAGCCGGCCATGTGGGAGGCCTTCCTGGGGCAGCCGCCGCGCGACCCCGCGCAGGTGCCGGCGCACGCGCAGGCCATCGCCACCCGTGCGCCCGTGGTGATCGACGACACCGCCCAGTCGGACCTGATCCCGCCGGACTGGATCGAGACCTTCCGCCTGCGCTCGTGCGTGTTCGTGCCGCTGATCCGCCAGGACAAGGTGATCGGCGTCATGAACCTCGACTACTGCGAGCGCGCCCGCGCCTTCGAGCCCTCGCAGGTTCGCCTGGCCATGGCCATCGCCGGGCAGCTCGCGCTGGCCATGGACAACACGCGCCTGTACGCCGAGGCGCAGGAGCGGCTGCGCGAGACCACGACGCTGCTGGCGGTCGGGCAGGCGCTCTCCCAGCCCGGACCCGTCGACGAGGTCCTGCGCCGCGTGGCCCGGGAGGTCGGGCTCGCGTTCGGCGCGGCCACGGTCGGCGCCTACATGCTCGACGCCCGCCGGGAGGCGCTGGTGCCCGTCGCCGGGTGGCACGTGCCGAAGGAGCTGTGGCACGTTTTCGTCAGTACGCCGCTCGAGGTCGCCCGCTTCCCGGCCCTGTTCGACGACTGGCAGCACGGCAAGCCCTTCTGGTCCCCGGACGTGAAGCGCGACCCGCGCGTCGACCCGGCGCCGTTCCTGGCGCTGCCGCCCATGTCGGCGATGTTCATGCCCACCCGCGTGCGCGGCGAGGGCACGGGCGCGCTCTTCCGCTGGAGGTGTCGCGGAGCCTGACCTCCACCCTCGACCTCCCCGCGCTGCTGCGCCAGTTCCTCCGGCGGGTGCAGCGGGTGCTCGGCTCGGACTCGGTGGGCGTCTGGCTCTGCGACGACGCGTCGCCCTGGATGCGCGCCGTCGTGGGCTACCGCGTCCCGCCCGACCGGCTGGACGCCTTCCGCCAGGTGCGGCTCTCCAGCGTCGAGCACGCGTTCTACGCGGAGGCGTTCCGGAGCAAGCGGCCGGTCTACTCGAGCGAGGTCGGCGACGACCCGCGCATGCCCCGCGAGCTGCTCGACGACCTGACGTGGCATCGGTCCGAGATCTTCGTGCCCATCGTCGCCAGGGACGTGGTCATCGGCGGCTTCATCGCCGTCTGGTGGATCGAGCGCCGGGAGTTCGTGGCGGGCGAGCTCGCGCTGATGGAAGCGGTGGCGGGACAGGCTGGCGCCGCCATCGAGAACGCGCGCCTGTTCAGCGACAACCGGCGGCGGCTGGAGGAGCTGTCGCTGCTCTACGAGCTGTCGCAGGCCGTCACGGGGCAGCTCGACCGGGACGCGCTGGCGGCGACCATCTACCGCCAGCTCGCCCGCGTCCTCGACGCCCCCACCGCCGGCATCCTGGGCTACGACGAGACCCGCGAGGAGTTCGAGGTGATCCTGGGCATCCAGGACGGCGCTCCGGAGGAGGAGCAGGCGGGGCGCCGCCTCCCCCTCGGCGAGGGGTTGATCTCGCGGGCGGCCGTCCTCCGCCAGCCCATCCGCGTCGACGACTACGCCGAGGCCTGCCGGCGCGCGGGCGTGACGCCGGTCGACGTCGGCCTCCGGCACCGCTACTGGCTGGGCGCGCCGATGGTGGCGGGCGACGAGGTGGTGGGCGTCATCGTGGTCTGCTCCTCCGCCCGGGCCTTCACGGAGGCCGACGAGCGGCTCCTCTCGAACATCGCGGGCCTGGCCGGTCTCGCCTTCCGGAGCGCGCGGCTCTACGAGGACCGGCTGCGCGCCTACAGCGAGCTGGTGGCGGCGCAGGACCACCTGGTGCGCGCCGACAAGCTCCGCGCGCTCGGCGAGATGGCCTCGGGCGTGGCCCACGACTTCAACAACCTGCTCACGTCGATCGTCGGCCGGGCCCAGATGCTGCTGGAGCGCGTCCAGGAGCCGCGCTTCCGTCAGTGGCTCCAGGTCATCGAGCGCGCGGCCCTCGACGGCGCGCGAACCGTCCGCCGGCTGCAGGAGTTCACGCGCATCCGGCGCGACCAGTCGTTCGTCGGCGTCGACCTCAACGAGGTCGTGCGGGAGGCGATCGAGGTGACGCAGTTCCGCTGGACGGACGACGCGGTGAGCCGCGGCCTCGAGCTGGTCGTCGCCACGGCGCTGGCCCCGCTGCCGTCCATCTCCGGCGATCCCGCGGAGCTGCGCGAAGCGCTGACGAACCTCATCCTGAACGCGGTCGACGCGATGTCGTCCGGGGGGACGCTGACGCTCGGCACCCGGCTCGACGGGGACGTCGTGGTGCTGACCGTGGCCGACACGGGCGAGGGCATGACCGACGAGGTGAAGCGGCGGCTCTTCGAGCCGTTCTTCACCACCAAGGGCCCCAAGGGCACCGGGCTTGGCCTGTCGATGACGTTCGGCATCGTGTCGCGCCACGGGGGCCGGATCGAGGTGGAGAGCGAGCCGGGCAAGGGCACCCAGTTCCACCTGCGCTTCCCCGTCCCCGCCAGCCCGCTCACTGACCTGCCGGCGCCGGCGCCGCGCGGCGTCGCCGCGGAGACGGAGCCGGCCCGCTGCCTGGTCGTGGACGACGAGGAGCTCGTCCGGGAGATGCTCGGCGACGTGCTCGCCCACGGCGGCCACTCCGTCGTCCTGGCCGGCGGCGGCAGCGAGGCCATCGAGCGCTTCAAGGCCGAGCCCTTCGACCTCGTGCTGACCGACCTCGGCATGCCGGGCGTGACCGGCTGGCAGGTCGCCCGCGCCTGCAAGGACGCCCGACCGGACGTTCCGGTGCTGCTGGTGACGGGCTGGGGCGTCGAGCTGTCGAGCGAAGAGCTGGCGACCCACGGCGTCGATGCGGTACTCTCGAAGCCCTTGAAAGCAGACCAGGTCCTGAACGCGGTCGCCTCCTTGAGACGCAAGCACGCATGAGCCTCCTCGGAGGGGGGCTCCGCCCCCCTTCCGAACCCCCCCCCGGGGGGCGGCGCCAGCGAAG
>JACQCN010000274.1 GCA_016201575.1 Candidatus Rokuibacteriota bacterium
GATCAGTGCCTCCGTGATCGGTCCGCCGCTTCCGAGATGCCCGGAGACGAGCTCGAAGGCGCGGCGGTAGTTCAGGAGCTCCCGGACGTCGTCCGGATCGGCCTCCGGAACCCGCTCGCCGGCCCACAGGCGCTCGGCCTGCTCGAGCGTGAGCCGCGTCCCCTCGATGGGGGTCGTGTGGTGCGCCTCGAGGACGAGCGCGCGCTCGCCCATCTGGCGGATCCACTCCTCCGAGAGCTCGGCCGCCTCGAGGAACCCGCGCGCCCGCTCGATCCGCGTCAGCGCCGCGGTGATCGGGTTCGAGATAGTGAAGCGCGGCGCGAAGCTCATGCGGCGTGCTCCCGCACGTCGATCTTGCCCGTCACCGCGGCGGAGATGAGGGCGGTGCGGAGCTCCTTGAGGCGGTCGATAGCGTCGCGGACTTTCGCCACGAGCCCGTCGATCTTCGCCGTCTCCCGGTCGAGGAAGGCGGCAATGGCGCGCTGCTCTTGGGGCGCTGCAAACGGAAGACGGTAGTGCCTCAGCTGCACGGCTGTGAGGTGATCGATCGTGTTCGGATTGCCGCCCGCCACGAAGACACCCCGCTTCGCGAGCGTGCACATAAGGTAGTAGAAGAAACGCGGCGCCTCCTTCTCAGACCGAGGTCGCACCCGGTGAATGGCTTTCTGGTAGAAGCACTCTTCAATGTCCCCACGCCAGATGGCGGTTCTGCCAACCTCGCCACCCTCGCAGACGAGCAGATCTCCCGGACGAAGCACGTAGCGGCCGCGCTCCCACGGAGCGAAGTCCATGTCGGGCAGACCCGCTGTGTTCACCGCGTCCCATTGGACGTCGACGTTTCGCAGGTAGCATCCGGAAGACTCGCCGGTTACTCGTTTTGCATCGAGCATCTTCCCAAGCGCTACCTCGTATCGCGCGTAGACCGGTACAACCTCCCAATGCGCCGGTATCTCCCCCAGCCACTCGATGCCGGAGTCCTTCATGGGGACGTTCGGGTCGCGGCCCTTGGTGACGGCCCGGGTGATGAGGGCGGTGCGCTTCTCCCGGAGCAGCTCGATCAGCCGCTCCTTATTAGCCACCAGCGCATCGATCCTCGCCGTCTCCCGGTCGAGGAACGCCGCGATGGCGCGTTGCTCTGCGATGGCAGGCAGCGGCGTTGGCGTGTTTGCGACCAGCTCAAGCTCGAGACTCTCAACGGTCGCCCCCTCCTTCTTCCATTCGACCAGGAGCTCACGCTGCATCCCCGAGATCAGATACACGAGGTACTCAGGGAGAAGCTCCGAGTGGGGAATCAGTGCCTTGAGGTCTTGGTTCAGCGTCACTTCACAGCCGGTGAGCGCCACGGGGATACTGTGGACGAGGATCCCTGACCGGACGACGATGAGAACCGCCCCAGCCTGGACCAGCTTGGTTGCGCTGTCGCGAATGGCTTGGGCCGTGATCTTGTCCTCGGTATCCAACACCACGGATACCTTCATGTCCTTCGGCGATACCCAAGGGATGTCCCCGCGCCAATACTCCGCCTGGTCCTTTGTTGGAGTGCCCCCTCCTCGGAACTGAACTACGCGCTTCAGGCGCTTGATGCCCCAGCCAACCGGAATCTTCCCCAGCCACTCGACGCCGGAGTTCTTGTAGGCCGGATACGGCTTGAAGCGGCGCCGCCCCGCCGCCGCGTGTGTCTCGTTCGCCCGGTTCATCGCCGTTTCCTCACCGGTCGCGCGCCAAGCTGCCAGAGGGCGCTCATGGGCAGCGCCCAGAGGTTCGAACCGAAGGGAAGCGTCTCGCGGCCAGTGTAGAGCACGACGCCGCGGTGGAATCGCTTCCCGGCAACTTCATGCAGCGCAGTGAGTCCCTTCAAGTCGGCGGCACCGACCGTCGCCGCGGCCTTGACCTCGATGCCGACCAAGCGGCCGTCGTCGGCCTCGAGCACGATGTCTACCTCCCTCCCGCCGTGGGTGCGGAAGTGAAAGAGCTCGGCTCGCGTCCGGCTCCAGGCGAGCTGCTTCGCGAGCTCGCTCGCCACGAAGGTCTCCAGGAGCGGACCCAGCGCCGTCGGCTCCTCGGCCAGCCGCGCGGGCGTCAGGCCGGCGAGGTGCCCCAAGAGCCCCGTATCGGGAATCCACACCCGCGGCGTCTTGACGGCCCGCCGCGCCCGGTTGCCCGCCCACGCGGGAACACGCCGCACGAGAAAGGCGCTTTCGAGCAACGCCAGGTACCGCGTCAGGGTCGTGTGCGGGAGGCCCACGCTGCGGGACAGCTCGGCGATGTTCAGGAGCGAGGCCGCCCGCGCGGCGAGGAGGTTCAAGAGCCTCGGGAGATCGGTCAGCCCTTCGATCTGCGCGAGGTTGCGCACGTCGCGCTCGAGCATCGTCGTCACATACGAGCGGAACCACGCCCGGCGGCGCTCCGGGTCGCCGCGCGCGACCGCCTCCGGGAACCCTCCCCGCAGGGCTCGTTCCACGAGATCGGCACGAGCCTCACCCGTCTCGCCGATCCCCA
>JACQCN010000241.1 GCA_016201575.1 Candidatus Rokuibacteriota bacterium
ACGTCTTTCTCGCCCTTGATGCCCGTGTCGACCCGGACGAAGAACTCACCGGCCACGTCGGCGGGGTCGACGAGCTGGACGAGGACCTTGAGGATATCCTCGTAGGCCAGCCCGGAGTCGCCGTCGCCGGCCATGACCTTGAGGAGCTCGGCGCCGCGCTTCTCGGCGGTGACGGCGTTCCTCACCCGCATCAAATCCCGCACGACGGCGGCGGCCCGCTCGGCCAAGCTCCTGAGCTCACCCATGGCGCTCTGGGCGCCCTCGTCGTACCAGCCGGAGTAGCCCATGGCCTTTAGAGCCGCGGACTCGTCGTAGCGCAGCCTTCCCGACACGTCCATCGCCGCCGACGGCAGGATGCGCGCGAACAGCTCTCGCCCGGCGTAGCCCAGGGCGTTGGCGAAGGCCTTGACGATGACGTCGACGGGGGCGGCGGCTATGGCGGCGACGGCCTTCCTGCCGAAAACCAAGGTGAAGGCGCTGACGCCGCGGTGGTATCCCTTCTCTTGGGGGGCGTCGTTGCCCTGGGAGTTATGGGCCCCGACGTCCTCCATGAGGCTGTCCTTGGGGAATAGGGCCTCGACGGGCAGGCTGGATTTTGGGTTCCTGCCGTTCCCCTTGGCCCCCAGGAGGGAGGCTATGTCGTCGGCCTCCTCGGCCATGCTGCGGGCGCGCCCGGCCCCTTCCCTTAAAAAACCTTCCTGCATGACGAACACGGCCTCGGGCTCGGTGACGTTCCCGGCGGCGTCGCGGTAAGTCATGACCTGGGCGGTGCGCTGGGTGTTGTGCTTGGACATCTCCCCTAGGAAGGGGATGTCGAAGGTGCCGGTGCCCTTGGCCTTGTCGGCCTTGTTTATCTGGTACTGGCCGCCGGTCTGGTCCAAGATGAGTATGTGGTCGCGCTCCCGGCCGGAGATGCTCTCATGATCGACGAAGATGGGGATCTTGAAGGCGAAGCGTTGGGAGTTCCGCTCGTAGTCGTCGGCGCCGACGAAGGCAGCATCCCTTCCCAGGCCCCCGGCGTGCCGGTCGACGATGGCCCCGGCGTCCGTGGCGGCGTCGTGGTTCCCGGCCAAGGCCCGGAGGGCCAGCTCTTCCAAGACCTTGAGGGCGTTGAGGTCGCCGCGCATCAAGGTCCTCAGGGCCTCCATCTGGTTCTGGTCCCGAGGGTCGAGGAGGAACTCGACCAAGAGCATGCGCCCGGTGCGGCGGCTCGAAGTCCTGGCGTGGGACGGCGCGCGGATCCGCGAGACCGAGGCCGGCGCCGCGTTCGTCGCCGCCGGCTTCACCGCCGACGGGCCGCGCCTCTCCTGGGACGGCTACCCGGGCCCGGCCCGGCGCTGATTAGCCGCCGAGCTGCTTCACCAGGCGGTCGCAGGCCTCGATGTTGCGGAGGTGACGCGCGCGCATCTCCGTGAGGAACGCCGTCGAGGCGGCCGAGAACCCGGCGGCGACGAGCGCGTCCAGCCGCTTCGTCACCCACTCCTGCCCGCGGTTGAGCAGCGCGAGCTTCGCGGCCAGCGTCGGCTGGGCCATCACCTTGCCCGCGAAGTCGCCCTTCTCGGCGGTCGGCTCCGCGCCGAGCTCGCGGATGGCGCGCACGAGGCCCGCGCACGACCACGCCTCGTCGTCCCGCACGCTCTCGAAGAGCCGCCGGGCCGCCGCGGCGGGCGCGAGCGGCACCAGTCCCGACAAGGTCTCCACGCCCGCGCGCTCGGCCGCGAGCAGCTCGTTGAGAGGGCCCACCGTGTCCATCTCCGCCACCTCCTCCCCCGTATGCTACCTTGACGCCCGCGACCGCGCCTCCCTACACTGGGCGCCGTGGCGCGCCCGCTGCTGCTCCTCGTCGCGCTCCTCCTGGCCGGGACGTCGGTCGCCGGCGCCGAGCACCGGCTCTGGTTCCGCTACGTCGTGCTCGGCTACATCACCGACGCGCAGCGCCGCCCGGTCCCCGGCCAGCCGGTCGAGCTGATCCGCGACAAGACCGGCTTCTCCTACCTCGCCGAGACCGACGCCAAGGGGCTCTACGTGCTCGTGGCGCGGCTCGGCGACGAGAACGCCGGCGAGTCGCTCACCCTCAAGATCGGACAGGTCGCCGTCAAGATCACGGCACGCTTCGACCCGAAGAACCACGCGGACGATCGCGGCACGCGCGTCGACCTGGTGGGGAGAAAGCCGGTCGAGCGCGCCGTCTGGTTCCCGTCGACCCTCCGGCTCTTCCTCGGCGCGAAGTGACATGGACCGCCCGTACCGCGCCGTCCGGGCGATCGCCCGCTTCTGGATCTGGTTCTTCTTCCGCGCGATCGAGGTGCGCCACCCGGAGCGCGTGCCCCGGGCGGGGCCGGTCCTGCTCGCCATCAACCATCCCAACAACCTGATCGACTCGCTGATCGTGGGCGCCCGGGTGGACCGGGAGGTCCACTTCCTCGCCACCGCGTCGCTGTTCCGGAACCCGCTGCTCGCGCGCTTCCTCACCCGGGTGGGCGTGATCCCGATCCACCGCCGCCAGGATGATCCCGCGCACGCCGCCAGGAACACCGAGGCCTTCGAGGCGTGCTTCCACGCGCTCGCGCGCGGGGACCTGATCGCCATGTACCCCGAGGGGACGACGCACGCCGAGCCGCGCGTGCAGCGGATCCGCACGGGCGCCGCCCGGATCGCCCTCGAGGCCGAGGCGGGCCACGACGGCCGCGCCGGCCTCACCCTGCTGCCGGTCGGCCTCAACTTCGACGCGCGCAAGTCCTTCCGGACGCGCGTGCTCCTCTCCTTCGGCGAGCCGATCGCGGTCGCCCCGTACCTCTCCGCGTACCGCGAGGACCCGTTCGCGGCGGTGAACGCGCTCACC
>JACQCN010000242.1:0-1168 GCA_016201575.1 Candidatus Rokuibacteriota bacterium
CGCCCGAACGCCGCGCTGCGCGCGGCGGACGGGACGAGGGGGGCCCACTGCGCCGGCCCCGCGGGGGCTGCGCCCTGCGCCACCCGCCCGGTCGCGCTGGCGGCGTTCGTGAATAATGCGGCCTAGCGCGCAGTATTCACGAAGGACACCACGGGAAGCCGGGCGGGTGGCGCGGCAGGCAGGCCCGCCCGCCCGCAGCGAGTGGGGTATCGAGCGAGGACGGACGGGCCTGCCTGCCGCGCCAGGACCCGCCCGCCGCTGGGCGTCGACGTTCGTGAATGATCCGCGCTAGAGAGTTGTCCCGGCGCGCCGCCCGCGCCTTCGCGTGCCTCGTCGCGGCCCTGGCCGCCCTCGGGGGGACGACCGCCGAGGGCGGCCACGAGCCCACGTTCTACCCCTCGTTCTACCCGCAGGAGATCACGGTCGAGGCGCTCGACCCGGCCACCGCCGCCGGCCTCGTGCGCGGCAACGAGCTGCACGCGTACGTCGGCGGCGATCCGTTCGCCGGCCGACCGCTCCCGCCCGGAGTCCGCGCCCTCGAGTCCCTCGGCTCCTACGTTGTGGTGAGCTTCGACCCGGCGGCGCCGGCCGTCCGCGAGCCCGCCGCGCGGTGCGCGGCGGCCGCCGGAGTCGCCGCCCGCCTGGCGGGCGCCCCGGGCGTCGTCCTCCATCCGTACCCGGTCACGCCGTACGATCCGGACTACCTCGAGCACTACGACCGCGTCGAGGCGGCCCGCCGAGCGTATCGTCGAGGTCGCCGGCCTGCTCGCGTCCGCGGCGGCGGCCCTCACGGGGCCGGTCGGTCCACCGTGGCTGAAGGCCGGGTGGTTCCACGCCTGGCTGCTCCTGTCGGGATCGCTCGACGAAGCGGAGCGGCCGGCGGCGGCGGCCATCTACCGGCGCCTCGTGAGCGGAGGCTACGCGGGCGAGGTCGAGCGGGCCAATCTCGAGCGCGCCCTCGTGGACCGGCTCACCCGGCGCTGCGCGCGCGTGGTGCTCGGCTACACGGTGCGGCGGGAGGTCGTCAACGACGACTACTCGGCCGGCGTCGAGAACGTCGCGGCCGACTCGCTGACCGGGCTCGACTCGGCGCTCTTCGTCCGCACCGTCAAGCTCAAGGACTTCCCGTGGAACGGGTGGCTGCGCGTCGGCGTGCCGGCGCGCGCCG
>JACQCN010000242.1:1189-10315 GCA_016201575.1 Candidatus Rokuibacteriota bacterium
GTGGCTGCGCGTCGGCATGCCGGCGCGCGCCGCCGCGGCCTGGAATCCGGTGACGGGCTTCACCGACGGCGCCGGCCGGCTGGTCTGGGCGGCGCTCGGCGATCCGGCGCTGCTGCCGGCGCCGCAGAGCGGTCGGTGGATCTCCAATCGCGTGACCGTGGCCGCGGGCTCGCCGCGCGCGGGCGCCGGCCGCGTCGAGATCCCGGACGACGCGCTGGTGCCGGAGCCGGGGACCGGCGCGCTGCGGCCGGCGGGCCCGGGGCGGCGCGCCGAGGCGCTGCTGACCTACCGCGCGCTGACGTCCCCCTTCCACGACGGGACGCGGATGGGCGTCGCCGACGTCCTGTACCCGTACAGCTTCGCGTACCGCTGGGGCGCCGCCGCCGAGGGTGACGCGGGCTCCGACGCCGGAGTCGCCGCGGGCACCGCGCCGCTGCGCGAGTGGCTGGCCGCGGTGCGGGTCGCGGACATCACGACCGCCACGCGGACCTACGGCGAGGACCTGACGGTGACGGCCGAGGTGCCCGTGGTCGAGGTCTACCTGCGCCATCCCGCGCCCGACCCCGAGGGCGCCGCCTCGATCGCGCCGCCCTGGAGCGCGGTCCCGTGGCACGTCATCGCGCTCATGGAGGAGGCGGTGCGGCAGGGACGGGCCGCGTTCTCGGAGGCGGAGGCGGCGCGGCGCGGCGTGACCTGGCTCGATCTCGCCCGCGATCCCACCCTCGACGCCGCGCTCGCCGCGCTGGTCGAGCGCTTCCGCGCGGAGGCCTACGTCCCGCCGGCGCTCGCGCCGCTCGTCGGGCCCGACGAGGCGCGGGCGCGCTGGGCGCGGCTCCAGCAGTTCCACGCCACCTACCGGCACTTCCTCGTGACCAACGGGCCCTACCGCCTCCAGAAGTGGACGCCGGACTCCGTCACCCTGGAGGTCGTGCGGGACCTCGCCTACCCGCTCGGGGTCGGCGGGTTCGACCGCTATCCGCTCCCGCTGAAGGCCTCCGTCACGGGGATCGCGGATCGCGGCGACCGCCTGGAGATCCGCGCCGACGTGGAGCAGATCGAGAAGTTCCAGCGGAGCTACCAGATCACGCGGGTGCCGCTGGCCCGGGCCGGCCCGGCGCGGGGCCCGCGGGAGCCGGCGTGCCGCTACGTCGTCATCGGCGGCGACGGGAGCGTGCGCGCCCTCGGGGCCGTGGCGCCGGGCGCGGCGGGGCGCTTCGTCGTCCCGCTCGCCCGCGGGCGCCTCGCGCCGGGCCGCTACACGGTCCTCGTCGCACTCTCCGTCAGCGACAACCTGGTCGCCCCGGAGGTCCGCGTCGTCCGCCACCGGGTGCGACCGTGATCCGGTTCGTGCTTGAATCGCGGGGCGTCTTCAGGCAAGGTATCGCCCCGTGGGCATCGTCCTCATCCACCTCCTGAACTCCCTCCTCTACGCCTCCGTCCTGTTCCTCATCGCGGGCGGCCTGAGCCTGATCTACGGCGTCATGCGGATCGTGAACCTCGCCCACGGCAACCTCTACGCGCTGGGCGCGTACGTGAGCGCGTGGGTGATCGGCCAGTGGCTGACGGGTGCCCCGCTGGGCGTGCTCTACCTCCTGCTGCCCGTGGGCGCCGTGGCCGCGGCCCTGGTGGGTGCCGTGCTCGAGCCCACGCTGCTCCGGCGCTTCTACAAGCGGCCGGAGGAGTACCAGCTCCTGATCACTTTCGGCCTGCTCATGATCCTGGAGGACGCGCTGCGGCTCGTGTGGGGCCCGTACCCGCTCTCGGCGAGCGTCCTGTGGGAGAGCGTGGGGAGCATCTCGATCGGGGACTCGCTCTACCCGACCTACAACCTGATCGTGATCGCGGTCGGGGGCATCGCGGCGGCGTTCCTGTGGGCGTTCGTGTACCGCACCAAGTTCGGCGTCGTGCTCCGGGCGACGTCCCAGGACATGCGGATGGCCGCCGCGCTCGGCGTCGACGTCAACCGCGTCTACATCCAGGCCTTCACGATCGGCTGCTTCATGGCCGGGCTGGGCGGGGCGATCATCGTCCCCAGCCAGTCGGCGGTCCTCGGGATGGGCGTGGATGCGCTGATCCTCGCCTTCGTCGTGGTGGTGATCGGCGGGCTCGGGAGCCTCGAAGGCGCGCTCGCGGGCGCCCTCATCGTCGGCTTCGTGCGGGAGGCGGGGATCGCCCTCTTCCCGGAGATCGAGCTGGCCGTGCTCTACCTGATCGCGGCCATCGTGCTGCTCGCCCGGCCGGCGGGGCTCTTCGGGCGCCCGGCGTGAGCGCGACCACGATCGCGGCGGGCCTTTGGGCCACCCAGAATGAGTGAGATTCCCGCTCGAGCGCCGGCTTCGCCGGCGCCATCATCCGGGGGGGAGGGTCGGGGGGGCGCAGAGCCCCCCTCATGGCCATCACCGCGCTGGGGTTCAACCTCCTCCTCGGCTACACGGGGCTCCTGTCCTTCGGACACTCCGCCTTCTTCGGGGTCGGCGCCTACGCCGTCGCCTTCATGGTCAAGTACTTCGAGTGGAGCTCGATGGAGCTCTTCCTCCTGGGCGCCATCGTCGCCTCGGTCGTCGTCACCGCGCTCTTCGGCTTCCTCTGCGTCCGCTACACCCGTATCTTCTTCAGCATCCTCACGCTGGCGCTCTCCCAGGTGCTGTGGAGCCTCGCCTTCAAGTTCTTCTGGGTGACGGGCGGGACCGACGGGCTGCGCGTCCCGACGCCGACCCTGCTCGGCGGCATCGTGAGCCACGGCGAGGACAAGATCACGTTCCTGGCCCACCGCTACTACTACTACGTGCTCGCGATCTTCTTCGCCTGCGCGGCGCTGATGTGGGTCATCGTGAACTCGCCCTTCGGGAAGGCGCTCCAGGCCATCCGCGACAACGAGACGCGCGCGGAGTTCGTGGGCGTGCAGATCTGGCGCTACCGATGGACGGCGTTCCTCGTCTCCGGCGTCTTCACCGGGCTGGCGGGCGCCCTCTGGGTGCCGCTCAACGGCCTCACCACCCCGGACGTGCTCTACTGGCCGTTCTCGGGGGAGATCGTGTTCATGACCGTGCTCGGCGGCTTCCGGACCTTCGCCGGCCCCATCGTGGGCGCGATCGTCTTCAACTACCTCAAGACCTACGCCGTGGGGTTCACGGTCTACTGGCAGATGCTGCTCGGGATCGTGCTGGTCTTCCTCGTGCTGGTCCTGCCGACGGGCATCGTCGGCACCGCGGGCCAGCTCCTGGCCCGCCTGACGAGATCGTCCTCGTGAGCCTGCTGGAGACGAGGCGGCTCACCCGGCACTTCGGCGAGACCCGCGCCGTGGACGGCGTCGACTTCGCCGTGCGCGCGGGCGAGGTGCTCGCGCTGATCGGCTCCAACGGCGCCGGGAAGACGAGCCTCGTGAACCTGATCAGCGGGCTCATCCGGCCGGACAGCGGCCAGATCCTGTTCCGCGACCAGGACGTGACGCCCCACTCGGTCAACCAGCGGATCCGGGCGGGGATCGCCCGGAGCTTCCAGCTCGTGAACCTGTTCGATCACCTCACGTGCCTGGACAACGTGGCCCTGGCCATCTTCTCCCGCGAGGGCAAGACGAAGAAGCTGCTCGCCCTGGCCGGCCGCGACATCGCGGTCTGGCGCGAGGCCGCCGACGTGCTGGGCCAGTTCGGGCTCGACAGCAAGGCGCGCATGCTCGCGGGCGGGATCTCCCAGGGCGAGCGCAAGTTGCTCGACGTGGCCGTGGCCTACGCCCTCCGGCCCCGGCTCCTCTTCCTCGACGAGCCGACCAGCGGCGTGAGCACGCGGGAGAAGGCGCCGATCATGGACATCATCACCGCGATCGTGCGCTCGCGGGGGATCACCGCCGTCATCATCGAGCACGACATGGACATCGTGTTCAAGTACTCGGACCGGATCGTCGTCATGCACCAGGGGACGATCCTGGCCGACGGGACGCCGGACGAGATCCGGGACAACGCCACGGTGACGACGACCCTGATCGGAACGACCGGCGATGCTCGAGCTTGACGGCGTCAACACGTTCCGGGGCCCGGCCCAGATCCTCCGCGGCGTCTCCCTCCGCGTGGGCGACGGCGAGGCCGTGTGCCTGGTGGGTCGCAACGGGGCGGGGAAGACAACGACGATCGACAGCATCATGGGCCTGCTCCCGGTGCGGTCCGGCCGGGTCGTGTTCCGGGGCCACGACATCACCCGGCTTCCGCCGCATCGCCGGGCCCGGCACGGGATCGGGTACGCCCCCGAAGACGCCGGCATCTTCCCCGACCTCACCGTCGCCGAGAACTTCGAGATCACCCGCTGGCTGGCGGGCGGCGAGCGGGCGGGGGCGGCCGCGGCGGGCATCGACGAGCGGATCGCGGCGGTGTTCCCCGAGGTCTCGAGCTTTCTCACGCGCCGGGGCCTCCACCTGAGCGGCGGCCAGAAGAAGATGGTCGCCATCGCGCGCGCGATGGCCCTGTCCCCCGCCATCCTCCTCCTCGACGAGCCCTTCGAGGGCCTGGCCCCCGTCGTGGTGAGCCGGTTCATCGACGCCGTGAAGCGGATCAAGGCGATGGGGATCTCGGTGCTCATCGCCGAGTCCAACCTCGTGAACGCGATGCGCGTGGCCGACCGCCTCTACGCGATCGACCGGGGCGAGATCATCTTCCACGGCGATCCCCGCGAAGCCTTCGCCAACGCGGAGGTGATGAAGACCCTCCGCGGGTGAGCGCCCGCCTCCCGGGCCCTGCCCCTCGATCCTCTCGCGCGCCGTCCCCGGCAGAAGGGAGCGCAATGACCGCGCCGCCGTTCGACCGCGTCAAGTACAAGGAGACGACGCTCGCGCTCTGGCAGAGCGCGGCGGAGGCCTGGCATCGCTGGAACCCGGTGATCCACGCGTGGGTCGGACCGGCGACGGAGGTGATGCTGGACCTCGCGCGGATCGGCCCCGGCAGCCGGGTGCTCGACCTGGCCGCCGGCGACGGCGACCAGTCCTTCGCCGCCGCGCGGCGGGTGGGGCCGCGCGGCTCCGTGCTCGCCACCGATCTCGCGCCGAACCTCGTGGCGATCGCGGCCCGCGGCGCCCGGGACGCCGGGCTCGCGCAGGTCGAGGCGCGGGTGATGGACGCCGAGCGGCTCGACGTCCCGGACGCCGCGTTCGACGCCGTGATCTGCCGTCTCGGCCTCTTCTTCTTCGGCGACCTGCCGGCGGCACTGGCCGAGGCCCGTCGCGCGCTCAGGCCGGGCGGCCGGCTCGCCGCCCTCGTCTTCTCGACTCCGGACAAGAACCAGTTCTACGCGATACCCATCTCGACTATCCGCCGGCGGGCGAGGCTGCCCGAGCCGGGCCCGGGCCGGCCGGGCCCGTTCAGCCTCGGGGGCCCGGGCGTATTCGAGGCCGCGCTCACGGGCGCCGGCTTCCGCGACGTCGACACGCGCGTCCTCTTGGCCTCGCTCCGCACCGCGTCGGCGGCGGAATGCCTGCGGTTCCAGCGCGAGTCGTTCGGCGCACTCCACCAGATGATGGTGAGGCTGAGCGAGGGGGAGCGGCGGGAAACGTGGGACGAGATCGGCGAGGGCTTGCGCGCTTACGAGGGGCCGGGCGGCTTCGAGTCGCCGTGCGAGCTGATCGTGGGCGCCGCCGTCAAGTAGACCGCCCGCTCGTGCCCCCGCGGGGCGGCGTCAGCGCTTGGCGGCGCGCTTGGCGGGAGCGGGCTCGGCCTTGGCGGCGGCCTTGGCGGGCGCGGCGGCCTCGCGCTTGCCGGCCATCTTGGCGGGCGGCTTCTTCGGCGTGGCGGCCTGCTTGGCGAGGCTCGACTTCAGCGCCTCCATCAGGTCGATCACGTGGCCGCGCTCCGGCGCCGGGGCGGCGACGTGGATCTCCTTGCCCTCGACCTTGCTGTTGACGAGGTCGAGGACGCGCTGCCGGTACTCGTCGGTGAACTTGCCCGGCTCGAAGGCGTCGGCGGCCAGCTCGCCCAGCAGCTTCACCGCCAGCTCGAGCTCGCCCTCCTTCACCTTGGCCCCGAGCCCCTTGTCGATCTCGCCGAAGTCGCGCACCTCGTCGGCGAAGTACATGGTGTGGAGCATGAGGCCGCCCTGGGCGGCCCGGATCAGGACGAGCGTCTCCTTGCCCCGCGTGACGAACTTGGCGAGGGCCACCCGATCGCTCTTGGCCATCGCCTCGGCGAGGAGCCGGTACGCCTTCTCGCCGCCCTTGTCGGGGCCGAGGTAGTAGGTCTTCTCGAAGTAGATCGGGTCGACGCGCTCCAGCGGCACGAACTCCTCGATGTCGATCACCTTGGAAGCCTCGCCCTCGAGCGCCTTCAGCTCGGCGTCGGCGACCCGGACGTACTGGTCCTTGGCGAACTCGTAGCCCTTGACCAGGTCGCCGCGCTCGACCACCTCGCTGTCGATCGGGCAGAAGTACTGCTGCCGGACGCGGTTGCCGCACTTGGCGTGGAGCAGGTTGAAGCTCACGCCGAGCGACGAGGTCGCCGTGTAGAGCTTGATCGGGATGGAGACGAGGCCGAAGGAGATCGTGCCCGAGCCGATCGAGTGCGGAGGCATATCGCGGGTAATGGTAGCACCGCCGCCGCGCGCCGGCCGCCCGATCTAGGACGCAGGCCAGCGGTCCAAACGGTAGGGGGTGGCCCGGCGGAGAGCTACAGGACACGGGGGTGCGGGGCACCCCCGGCGTCCTCCGGCACGCTACGGTGTCGAGGCGAGGTACTGCGGCGGGCGCCGCACCTTCGTCGCTTGCTCGAACGCGTAGGCGAGCTTGATCAGCGTCGGCTCGCTCCAGGCCCGGCCCATAAAGGTGATCCCGACGGGCAGCCCGAACGAGTAGCCCGCGGGGACGCTCACGAGCGGGTAGCCGGCCAGCGCCGCGGTCTGGGAGCTGAGCCCGAGGATGTGGTCGCCGTTCACCAGGTCGATCTTCCAGGGTGGCGCGCCGGTGGGCGCCAGCAGCGCGTCGAGCTGCTGCTCGTCCATGACCGCGTCGATGCCTTCCTGCCGCGACAGCCGGCGGTTCTCCTCGAGCGCCTTGAGGTAGTCGGCGTCGGTCAGCGGCCCCTTGGCCTGGGACCGCTCGAGCCACTCCTGCCCGAAGAACGGCATCGACTCGCCGGCGTGGCGCTTGTTCCACTCGATGACGTCCTCGAGCGTGCGCACCTGGGCGCCGGGCTCGAGCGCGGCCAGGTAGGCGTTGACCCCGGCCTTGAACTCGTAGGCCAGCACGGTCAGCTCCGACTGCGTGAGGAAGCCCTTCTTGGTGCTCGGGATGTTGGCGGGGTCCACGATGACGGCGCCGAGGTCGCCCATGATCTCGATGGCCCGGTTGGCGATCGCGTCGGCCTTGGCGCTGTACCCGAAGTAGCCCTCGCGGGGAATGCCGATGCGCGCGCCGCGCAGGCCGTCGGGATCCAGGAAGCGCGTGTAGTTGGTGTGCGACTTGCCGGCGCTCGCCGCGGTCGCGGGGTCGCGCGGGTCGACGCCGGTGAGCGCCCCGAGGACGGCCGCCGCGTCGGCCACGGTGCGGCCGAAGGGGCCAACCGTGTCCTGGCTGGCGGCGATCGGGATCACGCCCGCGCGGCTGGTGAGGCCGACGGTCGGCTTGATTCCGACGACGTTGTTGGCGCCCGAGGGGCATACGATCGACCCGTCCGTCTCGGTGCCGATCGCCACCGCCGTCAGGTTGGCGGCCACCGCGATCCCCGAGCCCGCGCTCGACCCGCAGGGCGTGCGGTCGAGCGCGTAGGGGTTGCGCGACTGCCCGGCGCGCGCGCTCCACCCGCTGGAGGCGGGAATTGACTTCCAGTACGCCCACTCGCTCATCGTCGCCTTGCCGAGGATGACGGCGCCGGCCTCCCGCAGCTTGCGGGCGATGGTCGCGTCCTGGCGGGGACGCGCGCCCACCAGGGCCAGCGCGCCGGCCGTCGTCTCCAACCGGTCCGCCGTCGCGATGTTGTCCTTGAGCAGGACGGGGATGCCGTGCAGCGGGCCCCGGGGCCCGCGCGACCGCCGCTCCTCGTCCAGGGCCCGCGCGATCTCGAGCGCCTCGGGGTTGATCTCCTGGACGGAGCGGAGCGTCGGCCCGTTGCGGTCGATCGCGTTGATCCGCTCGACGTAGATCTCGACGAGCGTGCGCGCGTCGAGGCGCCCCGCCTCCATCGCCGCCTGCAAGCCGGCGATGGTGGTCTCCTCCACGTCGAAGGATCGGCCGCGCGGTTGCGCGGCGGCGGGCCGCGGCCCCGTGATGCGCGCCGCCACGGGCGTCAGGGCGGCGATCGCGGTCCACCTGAGAACCTCTCTCCGGCTGATCATTGCGCCACCTCCGCGACAGAGAGTCGTGCGCGGCCACTCTGCGGCCGGACCCCGCGCTTGTCAACGGGGTCGGGTTGAGTCCTGGCGTCGCGCCGGCGGATCGCCTCGCCGGCGGGGGCCGCTCAGGCGCGCACGCCGCCGCGCCCCGCGTGGGTTCGGAGCTCGGCGCTCGACTTCAGGAAGAAGTACGCGCTGGCCCGCGTGGCGTCGCCGTTCTTCAGGAGCCAGAACCAGATCAGCATGCCGGCGCACGACACGCCCACGATGAGGAAGGCCTGGGCCGCCACGAACGACGTGGTGAGGCGGACCCCGCCGACGGGCTCCCAGAGCAGACTCGGCGGCAGCAGGACCAGGCCTCCCGCCAGGAGCTGACCGCCGTTGACGACGAGCAGGTGTGCCGAGACCCGCAGCTTCTTGAACATCACGGTCCCGGTGACCAGGAAGGCGATGGCCGCCAGCATGAGGACGATGGCGCCCGGCCGGTTCTGATCGCCGATCCGGCTCTCCATGATCCACAGCACGCCTCCGAAGCTCGTGATCAGCCCCGCCACCCGGGCGAAGGTGAGGCCCACAAGGCCGAGAAGAGGATCGCGAGCGCGGTGTAGCGAAGTCTGGAGACGGTGGGCGCGACGGGCGAAGCGACGGGGCGGCGGGGGCGCGGTGGCATTCACCAAGTCCTAGGCGAACGCCGGCGCCAGCGCAAGTCACCGCGGCCGCGTCCGGGCCGGGCGGGACCGCTGGAGGCGCGGCGCCCTCCTCCTGTACGCTTGGCGGTGGGAACGGACGGATGCTGTGAAGGCCCAGGACCGACTCGCGACCTAC